>DAIDTV010000163.1 GCA_027457005.1 Chloroflexota bacterium | reverse complement strand
GGATCGGCCGCCAGGCCCGCGTCGTTCGCGGCCTCGCGGCGGCCCCGGGGCCAGCGCCTCTGGGTCTACGGGCGCGCGGGCAGGCCGTGTCGCCGCTGTGGAGCGCTCATCCGCAGCCGCGCGACCGGGGAGCTCGCGCGCCGTGTGTACTGGTGCCCCTCGTGCCAGGGGCCGCGGGCCCGGCCGGGTGGCTCAGGCGAGGCCGAAGAAGGCCCGTAGCCTGGCGCCGATGCCGCGGCGAGCCTGCTCGCGGGCAGCCTCCGGATCGCGCCGGAACCCCTCCCACGCGCCCACGGCCTGCGCCTTCGCCGCCCGCAGCGCCTTCGGCAGCTCGCGGCGGCTGGCCCACCACAGCGGGTTTTCGTGGCGCCACAGCCAGGGGATCGCGGCCCAGAAGATCAGCACGTAATCCAGCCGCAGCGGCCGCGGGAAGTTGATGGCGGTGTCGATCTGCACGAGCGTCTCGGGCCAGGTGGCGAGGGCAAGCAGCACCGCGATCGCGCCGACCGCGAGGCCCCAGGCGCGCGCGCGGGGCGGGAGGAACACGAACAGCACGGCAGGGAACCACTTCATGCTCGCCCCGAGCGCCCAGAGGGCTCCGCCCACCCGCGGCCCGCTGAACTGTGCCAGCCACACCGCCAGCGTCAGCAGCAGGGTGACGTTGCCGGTGTCGAACGTGGCTGCCAGCGGGAGCAGCAGCACGACGATCGCGACCGCCGTCGCGAGCGGGCGTCGTCGGTACGCCCACTCGGCCGACCACAGGAACAGCAGGACGTTGGCGCCGCGCCAGACCACCCAGGCCACGTTCCATGGGAGCAGGGCCCACGGCAGGAAGAGCGGCAGCATCCACGGGGCGTACACGTAGGGCAGGAACACGCCGCCCGGATGGTACGGATCGCCGCCCCCCAGCCAGATCCGGACGCCGGCCCAGTAGGCGCGTGCGTCTGCACCGGCCGCTTCTCCGCGGGCCACCAGGAAGGTGACCAGCAGTCCGCCGGTGACGCCGAGCAGCAGGATGGCCAGCAGCCGCCGGCGGTCGCGCAGGCGGGACAGCTCCCGGCGGAAGCCACGGCCGTACACGCCGGCTCGGCGGCGGGTCGGCCGGGCCAGTCGACCGACGAGAGGGTGCTCCGTGGTCACGTTCACGCTCACGTCCAGTTGCCCGCCGCTCCTCGATCCGGCTGCCGGGCCGCGCCGATGGTAACGCGCCCTCCGTCCTGTCGCTCCCGTAGACTGCCCGAATGCAGACCGCCACGATTCCCGGCGCGCATCTCGCCCGGCTTCGGGCGCAGGTGGCCGCGTCGCTTCCCGACTATCTCGCGGACCTCGCCACCCTGGTCGGCGTCGACTGCGGCTCCTACACCAAGGACGGCGTGGACCTGGTCGGCCGGTGGACCGCGGAGGCGCTGCGCGACCTGGGGGTCGTCGTCCAGGTGCTCCCCAACCGGGACCTGGGCGACACCGTGATCGGCACGCTCCACGGGGTCGGGAACGCACGTGCGCTGGTGATCGGCCACCTCGACACCGTGTTCGAGCCGGGCACTGCCCGGGAACGGCCGTTCCGGATCGTCGGGGGCCGCGCGTACGGTCCCGGTGTCTGCGACATGAAGTCGGGACTGCTGGCCGGGCTCTACGCGCTCCGTGCGCTGCGGGCGACCCCCCGCGAGGGCCTGTCGGCGGAGGTGGATGGCGACGGCGGCGAGCGTGCGGGCGGCCGGGCAGGCGGCCCGGGGCGAGCGCGGCTTCCGTGGCTGCCGTTCGACCGGGTCACCTTCGTCGCGAACCCCGACGAGGAGATCGGGTCGCCCGTGAGCACCCCCGTGATCCGGGCGCTGGCCCCCGATCACGACCTGGCGCTCGTCCTGGAGTGTGCGCGCGCCAACGGTGACATCGTGAGCGCCCGCAAGGGCAACCAGTCGCTGGCCCTCCTGGTGCACGGGCGCGCGGCGCACGCGGGGGTCGAGCCGGAGAAGGGGAGGAGCGCGATCCTCGAGGCGGCCTACAAGACGATCGCGCTGCACGCGCTGAACGGCCGCTGGCCGGGGGCGACCTGCAACGTGGGGGTGGCCCGGGGCGGCACCCGCCCCAACGTCGTGGCCGACGAGGCCGTCCTCGAGGTGGACCTCCGCGCGACCTCCCGCGCCAACCTCGAGGCGGCGGACGCAGCGGTGCGCGAGATCGCGGCCCGCTCGACGGTCCCGGACGTGACCTGCGAGGTCGAGGAACGGGGGCGCCACTGGCCCATGGAGCGGCTCCCGGCCGCAGGCACGCTCGTCGACGCGGCCGTGGAGATCGCAACCGGGCTGGGGTTCGAGCTGCACGATGCGGCGACCGGCGGCGCGTCGGATGCCAACACGACCGCGGCAGCCGGCGTCCCTTCGCTCGACGGCCTGGGGCCCGTGGGCGGGCTGGACCATTCGCCCGACGAGTACGTGGAGGTCGATTCGATCGTGCCGCGCGTCGCGCTGTTCGCGGCACTCCTGCTCGCGATCGGCGGCGGGGCGGCCGGCGGTCAGCGGAGGAACGTCCTCCCGCAGCCGTCGCACACGACGTAGACCGCGCGGCGCTCCCTCGCGTACCCGGCCGCGTGCAGTCGGCCGGCGCCAGCGTCGTCCGGGCAGGCCCACACCCACCAGAGCTCCCCGGGCACCGCCGGCGGGAATGGAGTCAGCTCACCAGCCGCCCGGTCGCGGAGGCCCTCGAACGCCTGGTACGCGCGCTCGACGGCGGCCGCGCGCTCCGGCTCGGTCTCTCGCGAGTACGGGTAGTTCTGCGCGATGTTCGAGCTCACGCGACTGGTTTCCTCCGGGTTCCGCGGGCGCAACCGCAGCTCGGCCGACGAGGCTGGACGGCCAGCCGCGGAGGTTGTGAGCGCGGCGCGACCGGCCGACCGAGAGTATAGCCAGGCGCAGCCGGGGCACCTCACCAGGTCCCGGGCAGCCCCTCCGAGCGCGGATCGGCGGTGGCGGCGAAGGAATCCGGGAGGTCGGCGCCGGGAGCGCGAAGGATCTCGATCGCATGCTCGTGCCCGAACGTGCTCGAGAACGGGGCGGACCAGGCCACCGCGTGGCCCATCGCTGCCAGGAGCTCGCCGACCTCCCGCAGCATGCCGCCCTCCAGCCGCGTGACCGCCAGGGGCGCGTAGTGCCGGTCGGCGTCGGCGGCGAATCTCGGTGCCGCCACCGCGTCGGCGATCGCCCGCTCCCCGTCCACCACCGCCGACACGAACTGGGCGAACACCTGCGGCTGGATCTCGCCGCCCATGGACCCGTGGACGATCCACGGCCGGCCGTCCCGGAAGAGCATGCCCGGCGTCAGCGTGTGCATGGTCCGCTTGCGGGGAGCCAGCGCGTTGGCGTGGCCCGGGTCGAGCGAGAAGAAGGCGCCCCGGTTCTGGTAGGCGATGCCGGTGGCGGGGTCCACCAGGCCGGAGCCGAAGCCGGCGTAGTTCGACTCGATGAGGCTGACGGCTCCGCCCGCCGAGTCGGCAGCGGCGAGGTAGACGGTGCCGCCGCCCCGCGGCGTCCCGAGCGGGCGCGGTGGCGTCGCACGGACGGGATCGATGCGGCCCGCCAGCTCCGCCGCGCGGCGCGGGTCGAGCAGCATGCCGAGGGCCGCCTCGGCCATCGCCTCAGGGTCGGTGAGACAGGCGTCGCGATCGGCGATCGCCAGGCGCGCCGCCTCGAGCGCCAGGTGCACCCAGCGGGCGTCGGTGAACCCGTGCGGCCCGAACGACGACGGCGCGGGCGGGTCGAATACCGCCAGGATCTGCAGCAGCTCGAGTGCCACGGCGCCCGAGCTGTTCGGCGGGTGGGAGGTCGCCTCCGCGCCCCGGTACATGACGCGGATCGGCTCGCCCCACGTGGATGCGTGCGCGGCGAGGTCCGCGGTCCGCAGCGGCGACCCGGCGCCCTCCAGGTAGCCGGCCGCCTGCCGGGCGAGGGCGCCCTCGTAGGCGTCGCCGGGTCCCACGGCCGCGAGCCGGCGCAGCGTGGCCGCGAGTGCGGGCAGGGTCACCCGTTCCCCGACCTGCCACGGGTGCCCGGCGGGCCGGAAGACCCGTGCCCAGTCGGAGTCGGTGCCGAACAGGCCGGCCGCGCGCTCGACCGTGGCGCACCAGGTGGGGCTGGCCGCGAAGCCGTCCGCCAGCTCGATCGCCGGGGCGAACAGGTCGGGCCAGGGGAGCCGGCCGTGCCGCAGGTGGGCGTCGCCCCAGGACCGGATCGCGCCCGGGACGGTCACGGTCCAGGGCCCGCGCTCCGGCATCCCGGCAAGACCCGCCGACCGTGCCGCATCGATCGTGGCCGTCGCCGCCGACCGGCCGCTCCCGTTGAGTGCCTCGAGTCCGCCCGCCGGCGTCCAGATCAGCCAGAAGGCATCGCCGCCCAGGCCGCACATGTAGCTGTTGACGACCGAGAGCGCCGCGTTGGTGGCGATGGCGGCGTCGACCGCGCTGCCACCCGCGCGGAGGATGCCCACCCCCGCCTCCGTGGCCAGCGCGTGGGGTGAGGCAACCGCGCCGTGGGTACCGCGGACGGTGATGGCCGGGACCAGGGTGGCAGTGTCGGCCGTCGAGGGGCGGGGCGACGTCATGAAGCCGATTGTCGGCGATCCACGGCCGAGCGTCGCGGGAGGGTCAACCGGCGCACCCGCGACCGACCCGGCCGCGGGTGCCCCC
>DAIDTV010000162.1 GCA_027457005.1 Chloroflexota bacterium | reverse complement strand
CACTTGTTCGGGCGTCAGCTTGGCGAGTATCACCTTCTGCTGCGGAGTTGCCGGTGCATCAATGCGCTCATACACCGGCGCTCCAAACTCGCGCGTTATGTCACTATACAGTTCGCCCGGGTCGCGCCCCGTCTTCGCCATAATCTCCGCCGCTAGCAGTCCCATGATGATGCCGTCCTTGTCGGTCGTCCAGGCACGGCCGTCGATGCGCGCGAACGCGGCGCCGGCGCTTTCCTCGCCGGCTAACGCGGTCGAGCCGGCGGCGAGCCCGGCCGCGAACCACTTGAAGCCGACCGGCACCTCTACCAGCCGGCGGCCCACCGAGGCGGCCACCCGGTCGATCATCGCGCTGCTCACCAGCGTCTTGCCCACCGCGGTCTCGGCCGGCCAGGCGCGTCCGGTGCCGAACAGGTAGCTGACGGCCACCGCCAGGTAGTGGTTGGGGTTGAGCAGCCCCGATCCGGGGGTCACGATGCCGTGCCGGTCGGCGTCGGTGTCCGCGGCGAAGGCGACGTCGAAGCGGTCGCGCAGCTCGAGCAGGCCCGCCATCGCATAAGGCGACGAACAGTCCATCCGGATCTTGCCGTCCCAGTCGACCGTCATGAAGCGGAACGTCGGATCCACCGCGTCGTTGGTCACGGTCAGGTCGAGGCCGTACCGCTCGGCGATCGCGCCCCAGTAGCGGACGCTGGCCCCGCCCAGCGGATCGACGCCGAGCCTGAGCCCGGAGCCGCGAATGGCGTCCAGGTCGACCACCGAGGGCAGGTCCCCGACGTAGGCCGCGAGGTAGTCGTGGGGGTGCACCGAGGCCGCCTCGCGCACCCGGTCCGGACCCACACTCTGGACTCCGTCGAGGCCGGACTCGAGCAGGGCGTTGGCCTCCCGCTCGATGGCCGTGGTGACGTCCGTGTCGGCCGGGCCGCCGGTGGGCGGGTCGTACTTGAAGCCGCCGTCCTCGGGCGGGTTGTGGGACGGCGTGATCACGATGCCGTCGGCGAGGTGGGCCGCGCGGGCGCGGTTGTGGGCCAGGATCGCGTGGGAGACGGTGGGGGTGGGCGTCCAGCCGCCCGCGCTGTCGACCATGACCTCGACGTCGTGGGCGACCAACACCTCGAGGGCACTCTGCAAGGCCGGCTCCGAGAGCGCGTGGGTGTCGCGCCCCACGAACAGGGGACCGTCGATCCCGTGGGCCGCGCGGTAGCGGCAGATGGCCTCGGTGGTGGCCAGGATGTGCGCCTCGTTGAACGACCGGGTCAGCGACGATCCGCGATGGCCCGAGGTGCCGAACGCGACGCGTTCCGCCGGCACACCGGGATCGGGGCGCTCCTCGAAGTAGGCCCGGACCAGCCGATCCACGTCCACCAGCATCTCCGGCAGGGCCCGCCGTCCGGCGTGCGCGTGCACTGTCATGCCGTCACCTCCTCGTCCCCTCCCGGACGCCATTGTCGACCTGCGCGTGACGGCACGGACCCGTCACAGCCGGATGACCACGCCCTCGTCGGGGCCGAGCTCGAGCGACGAGAGTGGGACGGAGCCCGCGCCGCGATCCGGGTCGGTCGAGATCTCGAGCGTGCCCGACCGGGGCAGCCCGTGGTCCCCGCCGCGCAGCTCGGCCGGGGCATGGCCGAAGTTGAGTGCCACCAGCAGTCGCTCGGTGCCGGCTTCCCGGAGATAGGCGAACACGCCGGGCGCACGGCCCACCGGCCGGTAGGATCCCTCCCGCAGCGCGACCGACCGCCGTCGGAACCAGGTCAGCCGCCGGTACAGCGACAGCATCGAGCGGGGGTCGTCCCGCTGGGCGGCGACGTTGACGGCCCGCGCCTCCGACCCTATGGGCAGCCACGGGTCGCCCGAGGTGAATCCGGCACCCGGACCGGCGTCCCACTGCATCGGCGTCCGCTCGGGGTCCCGCCCGTCGCGGTCCACGACCCGGTCCGCGGGCACCTCGCCGTCGGCCTGTCCGATCTCCTCGCCGTAGTAGAGGAACGGCGTGCCGCGCAGCGTCAGCAGCAGCATCGCGGCGACGCGCGCGCGCCGCACCGCACCGGCGTCGTCGCCGTCGGCGTAGCGCGAGCGGGCCCGCGGGTTGTCGTGATTCGAGAGCGTGTAGGTCGGCCATGCTCCGGCCGGCAGCAGTTGCTCGTACCGGTCGACCGACTTGCGGAACGCCACAGCACGCCAGGGCTGGACCAGGAACGCGAAGTTGAACGCGAGCTGCAGCTCGTCCTGCGCCTCGCCGAAGTAGCGCACCAGCCGCTCCGGGTCGTAGATGCCCACCTCGCCGACCGCCATGCGGTCCCCGTAGGCGTCGAGCAGGCGGCGAAACTCCCGCAGGATGACGTGCACCTCCGGCCAGTCCTCGTCCCGGCGCTGGATGCCGGCCACGTCCCCCTGGGCGAGCTCGGCCGGGTTGTCCCGCAGCTCGGGATCCCGCGCCATCTTGTGCGCGACGTCGATGCGGAATCCGTCCACGCCCCGGTCCAGCCAGAAGCGGAGCACGTCGTGCATCGCCGCGCGGACCTCGGGGTTCCACCAGTCCAGGTCGGGCTGCTGGGGCAGGAAGGAGTGGAGGTAGTACTGGCCGGTCGGGTGATCGAACGTCCAGGCCCCGCCCACCGCGCGGAAGATGCTGCGCCAGTTGTTTGGCGGCGAGCCGTCCGGCTTCGGGTCGCGCCAGACGTACCAGTCGCGGCGCGGATCCTCGCGGCTGGAGCGCGAGGCGACGAACCACGGATGCCGGTCCGAGGTGTGGTTGGGGACGAAGTCGACGAGGACCCGGATGCCGCGCCGGTGCGCCTGCGCCAGGAGCTCGTCGAAGTCGGCCAGCGTGCCGTACTCGGGGGCCACGTCGCAGTAATCCGCCACGTCGTAGCCGAAGTCGGCCATGGGCGAGGGGTAGAACGGCGAGAGCCAGATCGCGTCGACGCCGAGCGAGCCCGGGCTAGTCCAGGCGCGATGTGATGCCATTCAGGTCGCCGATGCCGTCGCCGTTCGAGTCCTGGAAGCTGCGCGGATAGATCTGGTAGATCACCCCGTGCCGCCACCAGTCGCCGAGTGCCATCGGGGCAAGTGTAGCCCGCGGCCCGGCGGTGGCCGCCGGTCCGGGAGCCTGTGATCCATCCATCCGGCGGCGCGGCCGGTGCTAGTCTGCACACGCCCGGCATCCGTAGTGCGAAGGGAATCGAGATGGGAGCCATCCAGCCGTGGCACCTGATCCTGCTGCTGATCATCGTCCTTGTCATCTTCGGCCCGGGGAAGCTCCCCGACATCGGCAAGAGCCTCGGAGAGTCGATCCGGGAGTTCCGCAAGGCGACCACCGAGACGCGTGACGCGATCACGGCCCAGCCGCCGGTCGCCGCGTCGACCGCGGTCCCGACGGTGCCGGTGGCGCCGGTCGCCCAAGCCGCGCCCGTTGCCCAGCCTGTCGTGGCTTCGGCGCCCGCCGCCGCGCCTCCGGGCGCCGAGCTTCCTGCCGCTTCCGCCACCGGGGTGCCCCAGGCCATCGAGGGCCCGGAGGTCCGGCCGCCCCAGTAACAGGCGGTCGCGCCTTCGAGGGCGGTCCGCCCCCCGGCGGGCGGTTCGTCCCCGGCGGCCGGCCCGTCAGCCTCCGAGGAAGCTCAGCCGGACCGTGCGCACCTCGTTGTCGACGTTCGTGTCGAGCAGCGCGATCGACTGCCACGTGCCGAGCTCCAGGCGGCCGCCCACCACCGGCACGCACACCGACGGGGCCGCCAGGAGCGGCACCACGTGGTCGGCACCATGACCGGCACTGCCGTGGCGGTGAAGCCACCGGCCGTCCCGCGGCAACAGGCGCTCGAGTGCCGCGAGCAGGTCCTCCTCCGAGCCGGAGCCGAGCTCCATCAGCACGATCCCGGCCGTGGCGTGGGGCGCGAAGACCGACAGGAGGCCGTCGCCCTCGCCGGCGACGAAGCGCGCGCACTGGTCGGTCAGGTCGAACAGGCCCGCCCGCCGGCCGGTGCGGACGCCGATCTCGGAGGTCTTCATGCTGGCGACCCCGGCCCGGCGGTCACGCCCCGCGCGGCCCGGTCAGTTCAGGTCCTCGACCACGCCGCCCGCCAGGAACAGCACGTCCTCCGCGATGTTGGTCACGCGGTCGCCGATCCGCTCCAGGTAGTGCGCGGCGAAGAGGATCCGGGTCCCGCGGTCCACGTTGTCCGGATCCGCCCGCATCAGGTCGAGCACCACGTCGAAGCTCGCGTGGTACAGCCGGTCCACCTCGTCGTCCCGGCCCGCCACCGCCCGTGCCCGGACCTCGTCCACCTCGACAAGCGCCGCGATGACGTCGTGGACCATGCCGGCGACCAGCTCACCCATCCGGGGCAGGAACACGTAGCGGCGCAGCGGCGGCTGCTGCGCGAGCTTGCGGACCTGCTTGGCCACGCTGCTCGCGTGGTCGCCCATGCGCTCCAGCTCGTGCGCCACGCGGTCCAGCGCGAGGAGGTAGCGGAGGTCGCGCGCCACCGGCTGCTGCGTGGCGATCGTGGTGGTGATGAGCTCGGAGACCTTCTCCTGCAGCTCGTTGATGCGCCGGTCGTCGGCGATCACCCGGGCCGCCAGCTCGGCGTCATGGGCCTGCATCGCATCGGTCGCGGTGCGGACGGCCTCCTCCACGTACGTCCCGATCCGGACGATCTCGGCCTGGATGGTCTAGAGTTCCCGGTCGTACGC
>DAIDTV010000161.1 GCA_027457005.1 Chloroflexota bacterium | reverse complement strand
CAGCAGCACCACCGTGAACAAATGCGAGGCAAGCGGCTGGTCGATCAGGGTCACGGCCGCCATCGCTGCAACCGCCACCGACGCGCGCCAGAACGCCGCGCCGGAGAGAGGCCAGATCGCCGGCAACAGGAGGAAGACGAGCACGCAGTCCTGCACGAACAGGTTCGGGTTGACCAGCAGGACGATGGCAATCCCGGCGGCGATCATGCGGCGGCCGCCCGCCGACTCGAACCCTGGGCGCTGGCGGCCCGCGGCTATCAGCCACAGCGCGACGAGCCCTGCGGCCAGGAGGGCCCAGAGCACGTCCATCGAGACGACGGCGCCCTGGCCAAGGAACCCGACGAGCAGCCCGTTGAGCCCCTCGGCCGTCGAGAGGTCCCCCTGCCAGACGGAGCGTGCCACGGCACCCGCGCCGTTGAAGTGGCTGACGCCGACCTGGACCAGGTATCCCACGTACGTGACGTAGGCGCCAACCCCCACGAACGGCAGGCTTGCCAGCGTGAGCGCGGCCCCGCCGGCAAACGCCCAGGCGACGGCCGGCCAGCGCCGGTCGAGGGCGAGCGCCAGGACAGGCAGCGTGATCAACTGCGGCTTGAGCCACCAGGTTGCCAGCGCGAGCCCTGCCAGCCGCCAGGATCCCCGCCGGGCCGCCTGGAGCGCGATGAGCCCACCTAGCAGCATCGCGGCCGACCACTGGCCCTCGGCCAGCGAGTGGTAGGCGGGGAAGCTCAGTACCAGCAGCAGCGCGCCCGCCACGCGCTCGCGAGCGCGCAAGGGGCGTGCGATCCAGGCTCCCGCCGCGGCCAGCATCGCCAGGCTGAGCAGCGCCCAGGCAGCCCGTGACGCCTGGGCCGGCAGGGCGGCCAGCGGTGCAAACGCGACGGCCGCGAAGGGCGGGTTGATGAACGGCATGTAGCCGTTGGCGCCGACCGGCGACGGGATGACCGTCCGCTGGATCGCCGTGATCGCCGCGGCGTCGTAGAGACCGCCGGGATTGCCGTCGAGGACGAGCTTGCCGGCGGCGTAGAAGGCCAGGAAGTCGTGGTGTGCGCCGGCCGCCATAGGTGCCGCAAGCTCCACGGCAAGGGCGACGAGGAGCAGCACGCCGATCGCGACCAGGAGGAGGGCCAGCGGCCACAGGAGGGTGTCCGGGGACACGCGCCCGCGGCGCCCGGGCACGTGCCTGTCGCGCCCGGGCACCCCGACGCTGGAGACGGTCATGCGCGTTCCGGGATGCCCGTGCCGTCGCGCCGGGGCCGCTCGCGGATCATCGCCGACGCCGTGTGGCGGCGCGTCGGGGAATTCGGACTCCCGGTGACGGGCCGGCTGCGGGTGCACATCGGGGCGATGGTGACATGTCCCGCCCGTGTCTGCGTCGCGCTGGCCCGGCTTCCGCACGATGCCGGGGCGGCGAAGGGCCGCCGCCCGTGTCGTTCAGACAGCGGCGGACGGCGACGGAGCCGCGCCGGTGGCGACCACGGCCGACGTCCCCAACCTGAAAGCCGGTCGCCCGGCGGGACGCGGCGGACGAGGCAGCGCGCCCTCCTCGCCGGCCGCGGCTAGACTCGTGCGGGCGCCGAAGTGGCGGAACCGGCAGACGCGGCGGACTTAAACTCCGCTGAGCCTTGCGCTCATCCGGGTTCGAATCCCGGCTTCGGCACCAGCCTGGCGATGCAACTGGCCCACGACACGCCCCACGTCACGGACCCGACCCGTCGCCTCCAGGGATGGAACGGCTGGGTGCCCGCTCAGGCGAGGTAGGCCCGCAACACGTGGGTCGTACCGGCCACTCCCTTGAGCTCGACCGGACCGATGTCCGCGAAGGCAATTCCGGTCTCCCGGGAGGCGTCGGCGACCGCCTGGCTGACCAGCACCTCCCCCGGCCGCGCGTAGTCGGCGATGCGCGCGCTGAGGTTGACGGTCTGGCCGAAGTAGTCGCCTTCCTGGAAGAGGACGGGCCCCGCGTGCAGACCGACGTGCGCTGGCGGCAGCCCGGCGGTCCGCAGCCCGTCGACCATCTCGAGGGCCGAGCGCACCCCGGAACCGGGGTCTCGGAAGTAGAACATCACCCCGTCACCCAGCCACTTGATCGGTCTCCCGCCGTGCTGCACGGAGCTGCGCTGCACCAATCGTCTGAGCGTGCCTGCGAGATCGGCGGCCGCATCGTCGCCGCGCTCCTGGGTCAGGCGCGTGTAACCCGTGATATCGAGGAAGCAGATCGCCGGGGGGCGCTCGAGACGGCTGTGGAGCCCCGCCTTGGCCAGCAGCGCCTCGAAGCCGTCGATCAAGTTGGCGGTCCAGGCGCGTGCCTGCTGGGCGTGGTACATGGCGAGGACGCCTTGCTCGCCCAGGCGACTGCTCCGATCCGCGAACTCGGCATTGGCCATCTCCTCCGCGCCCTGGCCCGCGGCCATGGCCGGCTCGATCACCTCCGAGTACCACCAGTCGCCCTCCGCCTCGGTGATCCATCGGGTGCTGTCGCCCACCGCGCGGAGCAGGCGCTCGATGGCGACCGGCCGGAAACCCGCGCCGACCTGCAGCTCCAGGAACGGCAGGATCGCCATCTCGTCTTCGCGCAGTCGATCCTGAGGCGAC
Source organism: Chloroflexota bacterium (assembly GCA_027457005.1). GTDB lineage: Bacteria > Chloroflexota > Limnocylindria > Limnocylindrales > CSP1-4 > JAJYNJ01. The sequence goes on along the minus strand of DAIDTV010000161.1, from coordinate 2,111 downwards.
GGTTGCGCCAGGCCGGCCGCTTCGCGGATCGCGGTCAGCAGATCGAGCGGAATCCCGGTCCGCTCGCTGACCTGCTGGAAGGTCTCGGGGGCCAGGGCAGCGAACCGCTCGTAGGCTGCCGTGTCGAGGAAGGCGAGGGAGATCGCGCCACGCGCGATTGCGGCCGCCACACCGTCGAGCGGAATGCCTGCATCTTCGAGCGACTTGACCATCGCCACGCGCCGCACGTCGCCCGGTGAGAAGCGATCCGGCTGCCCGGAGCCGAGAATGCCGAGATCCACCAGTCGGATGAGGTACGCGGGCTCGACTCCGGCGCGGTCAGCGGCCTCGTCGCGTGGGTACCAGGTCATCCACGTAGCCTACCGCGGCCGCTTGCGACAGCGGTAGGGCCCGGAGGTGCCGTAGTGGGCATCCCGGCAGGTCCGCGCCACCGCCGGGTGGGGCCGGTCGAGGTCGGCCCACAGGTCCCGCGTGCGGCCCCACGCCGCCGGGGTCCCGCCAGCGCGTCACGTGGTCGCCGGGCGACCCTCGGCCGACTCGGCGGTGCGGACCGTCGCCCGCCAGGGGACGCCCAGGCGCGGCAGCAGGTAGCGGTCGAGCCCGTAGTAACCGGCGACCCTCCAGCCGAGGATCAGCCCGACCGCCAGGGCGAACATGATCGGGTTCACCGAGGTCGAGCCCGCGAGCAGGTACGACATGCTCATGACCACCCCGAAGAAGGCGGCGATGCCGACCAGCGCTCCGACCAGCAGGCCGATGCCGACGGCGAGCTCGCCGAGGGTGATGAGCCAGGCGAACCAGCCCTGCGAATGGGTATCGATGAGGAACTGCAGGAAGCTACGGTACCAGTCGAAGGTGATGGGGGCCGAACCCTGGGTCGGCACCTTCACCGCGTTCTCCCAGTAGCCGAGGAGCGCGGATCCCCCGTTGGTCCAGCCGGTTCCGCTCAGCTTGTGCCAGCCGGCCACCGCGAACTCGAAGCCGACGAAGATGCGGATGGGCAGCCAGACGAGCCCGGCCCGGCTGTTGCTGAACAGGTAGCGCGTGAGCGCGGGGCCCTCGACCTCGATGATCTCGGCGCCGGGTGCCTTGCGGTCCTCGAACAGCAGGACGAGGACGACGAGGGTGAGCACCCAGAAGAGGACGGTGCCCGCGTCGCGCGCGGTGCTGCCCGCCGCCGGGGGATACCACGGGTTCTCCAGGTACACGAGGACGACCGCCGCGATGAGCGCGAGCGGCGTCACGAGGATGCGGTAGCGCGCGAGCATGGGTGCCTCCCGGACTGGTGCCGACGACGCCCGGACTGGGGCGCCCGGTGACGAACGGCTCGAGCTCCTCCGCGAGTGTAGCCTGATCCACGGAACTATTCCGACCATTTCACTCGGAATTACGCCACCGGGGGATCGCTCGATGAGGCCCTGCCGGTCGGAGCACGTCTGCGACTGGCGCCCAATGGCGCGTGACTCTTGCTACAGCGGCGCGGCTCGGACCGAGGGCGCCGGACGGGCGATGCGGATGCAAGACCTCACTTCGGGTCCCGAGCTATGCTCCGGCCGTCCATGCGATCACCCTTCACGGTCACCCGGGTTGCGGCCGCCTCATGAGCACGTTCTACGATGAGCGTCCCCGGCTCCCGCGGTCGCTCGGCCGCTTCGTGGCCTTCGGCCTGGCCGTGGTCCTCATCCTCGGCACGTTCACCGTTCGCCTGGCGTATCTGCAGGTCGCCCAGGGTGCCCAGTACGGCGCGCAGGCCTACGCGAACATGACCTCGCTCGAGCCGATCCAGTCGACCCGCGGGGTCATCGTCGATCGCGCCGGGCGACCCCTCGTGGAGAACGTCCCGACCTTCTCGATCGAGGTCATTCCCGCCGACCTGCCGTTTCCGCAGCGCTCGGACGTCGTGGGCCGCCTCGCGCAGCTCCTCCACCTGTCGACCACCCAGATCAACGAGACCATCGACGCCAACGCCGGGGCGGTCTTCGACGGCGTCAAGATCGCGGCGAACGTGTCCCAGTCCACGGCGCAGCTGATCGCGGAGGATCATCTCGAGCTGCCCGGGGTCCAGGTCGTGGTCGACTCGCGGCGGCAGTACACGTACGGGTCGCTGCTCT
>DAIDTV010000160.1 GCA_027457005.1 Chloroflexota bacterium | reverse complement strand
GTCCAGGACATGCTGGCCGCCGACATGCCCACCATCCCGCTCGTCGACGCCATGCCACCGGGGGCATACACCTCCAAGGTGCACGGCTTCGTGGGGGCAGGCAACATGGAGGAGTACTTCAACACCGTCTGGATCCAGTGAGGGCAGCAGGGCCCGCTCTGGCCCCGAGGTTGCCGCGTGGCGCCTCGGGGCCGGGCTCCCGGCTGCACCATCCAGCACGACACCTGCCCGCGGCGGAGCGGCCCGGTCCCGCGCTCCGGGATCGCGGCCGCGGCGGTGGGACACTCGCGTCTCCGGACCCTCGTGCCGCGCCGGCGGCGCGAGGGTCCTCGACGCGTTCGTTACCCTATGGTGGCAGGCACCCGGCCGTCGGCGGGCCCAGCAGAGGGTGGACTCGATGTTCAAGCGGATCCTCGTTGCGGTGGACGGCAGCCACCATGCCCGGCAGGCGGTCCTGGCCGCTGCCCAGTGCGCCCGGGAACTGGGCGCGACGCTGACGCTCCTCACCGTGTACCACGAGCCGCCCGGCTTCGAGGGCGAGCCCGAGTACTCGGCGGACCTCGAAGCAGCCATCCACGGGGCCCACGTGATCCTGGACGAGGAGGAGGCGGCCGTGCAGGCGGCCGGCGGCCCGGCGGTGCGGAAGGACGCGCTGGGCGCCGGGGCGCCTGCAGACGGGATCCTCGACGCGGCCGCGTCCGGCCAGTACGACCTGCTGGTGATGGGCACCCGCGGCCTGGGCCGGTTGCAGACCGTGCTCCTCGGCTCGGTTTCCGGACGGGTCGCGGCCCACAGCGCCATTCCGGTGCTGGTCGTCCGCGGCGCCAATCACGAAGCCGGGTAGAGAGCTCCGGCGACCCGGATCGTCTGTGCCGCCGCCAGCGCCCACCCTGGAAGGAGAGCCGGCATGAAGCGCAGGCTGGACGTCCGCAAGCAGATCGGCCTGGTGGCCCACGACAACAAGAAGCAGGACCTGGTGGAGTGGGCGCGCTACAACCAGAAGCTGCTGATGCAGCACGACCTGTTCGCCACGGGGACCACCGGCGCGCTCCTCGAGCGCGAGCTCGAGATCCCGGTGACCAAGCTCCAGTCGGGCCCGCTGGGCGGCGACCTGCAGGTCGGCGCGATGATCGCCGACGGGACGATCGACTTCCTGGTGTTCTTCTGGGACCCCCTCGAACCGCAGCCGCACGACCCGGACGTGAAGGCGCTCCTGAGGATCGCGGTCGTGTGGAACATCCCGGTCGCCTGCAACCGCGCGACGGCCGACTTCATGATCTCGTCGCCGTTGATGTCGGACGGGTACGAGCGGCATCTCCCGGACTACACGGAGCACCTCACCCGCGAGATCCACGCCGGCAGCACACCCTGACCGGCGGCCGTGGTGGTCCGTCCCGCGTGGCGGAACGCATCAGCCGGTGGAAGGTCGATCCCGCCCGACAATGGGGGCGGTTCCGCCAGTCCGGCGCGGCCGAAGGTCGATGCCTGCCGGCTGGCGGGCGCCGGGCCGGCGCGACCGCTGAGCAGACGGAGGCAACCGGTGACGACCAGGGATGACGACTGGAATCGTTACGGCCGGGCGCTCACCTCGGCGATGGCCGAGGTGCTCGAGGAGGTCCCCGAGGAGGTGCGACCACATGCCCTCGAGACGGCGGACTACTGGCTGAGCGTGGGGCTCGCCATCGGCCTCGAGCATCCCGCCTCCGCCCGCCGCTTGCTGGCCCTGATCGAGGCCGAGGAGGTGGAGCGCGCGGCGCTGGCCGAGGACGCCGCGGCGTTCCTGCGGGAGGCACTGGCGTGAGGCGGCGGGGCCTGGTGTCCACCCTCTACCGGACCGCCAGGCTGGCCAACGACGTCTCGACGCTTGCGTCAGGCAACCCGCACCGCATCGCGCGCCGCGCGAAGAACAAGATCGTGGGCCGTGCGCTCGGTCGGGCAGGCCTGTGGCGGATGCTCTGGCGATGACCTTGCGGCCCGGGCACGGTAGACTCGCACGCCTCAGGTAGCCGTCCCGGGGTAAGCAGCATGGCAGGTCTCATCGCGTCGGGTCCGCAGGGGCCGCTCGCCCATGTGCTCGAGACGAGGTCGACGCACGCGGGCCCCGAGCCGGTCATCGCGCTGGAGCACCGCGAGGCCCTCATCTACACGCTGGGCAAGGCCGCCGAGCTCGAGCACCTCGTCATGTGCCAGTACCTCTTCGCCGCGTTCTCGCTCAAGCAGGACGCCTCGGAGGGGCTGACGCCCGACGGGCTGGCCGCGGTGAAGCGCTGGCGCAGCACGCTGCTCCGGATCGGCGAGCAGGAGATGCTCCACCTGGCGCTGGTGCAGAACCTCCTCACCGCGGTGGGGGCGGCGCCGCGCCTGGCTCGCCCCAACTTCCCGCTCCTTCCCCAGGGCTACCCGGCCGGCGTGCGGATCGCCCTGATGCCGTTCGGCGAGGCGGCGCTGCGGCACTTCGCGTTCCTCGAGCGTCCCGAGGGGATGGCGATGGACGACGCCGAGGGGTTCGAGGCGCTCGAGCGCGTCGCGCCGGCGCCCCACGACGAGGCCGACGAGATCGTTCCGCATCTCCAGGACTTCGCGACCATCGGGCACCTGTACCGCTCGATGCAGGGGGGCCTCGCGCATCTCGCCGGCAAGTTGGGTGAGAGCAGGCTCTTCGTCGGGCCGCCGGACGCGCAGGCGACCGCCGCCCATTTCCGCTGGGAAGAGCTGGTCGCCGAGGTCGACCTCGCGTCGGCGAACCGCGCCATCGAGACGATCGTGGAGCAGGGCGAGGGAGCGCGCGGGGCGTGGCGGGATGCCCACTTCGGGCAGCTGGTCGCGGTACTCGACGAGTACGTCGCGATGCGGGCCGCCGACCCGCAGTTCGAGCCGGCACGCCCCGTGATCGCCGCCAACGTGCGGCCGCCCGCCAGCGGCGCGACCGTGCCGATCATCACCGACGCGTTCACCGTCCGGTGCATGGACCTGCTGAACGTGGTGTACGAGGTGCTGCTCCAGCTGCTGTCGCGGTACTTCGCCCACACCGACGAATCGGACGAGCAGCTGGGGGTGCTCGCGGACATCTCGGTCGGGCTGATGTACGCGGCCATCAAGCCGCTGGGGCAGCTGGTGACCCGCCTGCCCGTCGGGCCGGACCTGCCCGGCGTGACGGCCGGGCCGGGCTTCGAGCTCTTCTACGACGTGGACTACCTGCTCCCGCACCGCGAGGCGGCGTGGGTGCTGATGGAGGAGCGGCTGCGCGACGCGGCCGCGTTCGCGACCCGCTGTGGCGAGGTCTGCGTGCCGGCCCACATGGGGACGCTCGAACGGGTGGCGGCGTCCCTGGACCGCTACGCGACGACGCTGGCCGCCGCAAGCTGACCGGGGGAACCGCCGCGGCGAGTCCCGCCCCGGCGAGCCGCCGCGACCTGCGCGGGCCGGGAGCCGACCCGCGCGGCCCGGGCCTGACCTGACCTGCCCGGCTAGTCGCCCAACTCTGCGCGCACCGGCACCAGGGCGCCTTCCGCCACGTGCTCATGCGCGGCATGCGTGGCGCGGAGCGGCAGCTCGTGGAGGAACACCGCCGCGGCGCTGGCGATGACCGCGGCTCCCACGCCGATCCACATGGAGTTCCCGAGCGCGATCGAGAACGCCTGGTGGAAACCGTCGAGGAAGATGGGCTGGAGCTGGGCCGGGATCTGGGTCAGGAACTGCGTCGCGCTGCTGGTTCCCACCGAGGTGAGCTCCTGGCCGATGTTGAACCCCGCCGGCGCAGCCTGGGGTACGTACGCCGCAGGCGCTCCGGCCACGATGATCTGGCTGCGCAGCAGACCCCAGGTCAGGTTGTTCTCGAACAGGGTGAAGGCCACGGTGAGCCCCACGGAGGTGCCGATCTGGCGCATCAGCGTGAGGTCGCTGGTGGCCGTCCCGAGCAGCTTGAAGGGCACGGCGTTCTGCACGATCAGGGTGAAGACGGCCATCATCGGGCCCACCCCGATGCCGGCCACGATCATCCACAGCCAGAGCGTGGGCGTGGGGGTATCGGCGCGGAGGTTCGTGAACAGGGCGAGCCCGACGGCGACCAGCGCCATGGATCCCACCAGCAGCCACTTGTAGTGGCCCGTGCGGCTGACGATCAGGCCGGAGACCACCGAACTCGCGATGAGCCCGAGCAGGAACGGGAAGAGGTCGTAGCCCGACGCGGTCGAGCTGGCGTTCTGCACGACCTGGAACCAGAGCGGCAGGAAGATGATCGCCGTCGCGAACCCGAACGAGGCGAGGAACGACGCGATCGCGGAGACCGTGAACGTCCGGTTGCGGAACAGGTCGAGCGGGATGACCGGGTCCTCGGCGCGGGTCTCGGCGACGATGAAGGCGGCCAGGAAGACGATGCCCATGGCGAAGCCGCCGATGACGCCCGGCGCGGTCCAGTCGCCGTTCTCCGCGATGGTCAGCGCGACGAGGACCGGGACGATGGCGAGCGTGAGGGTCACGACGCCGGGCACGTCGAGATTGAAGCGGCTGCCCTCGCGCTTGACGGTCGGGAGCAGGCGCCAGATGAAGTAGAGCGAGACCAGCCCGATCGGCAGGTTCACGTAGAAGACCCAGTGCCAGCTGATATGGTCGGTCAGGAACCCGCCCAGGAACGGTCCCACCAGGAACGCGATGCCGAACACGGCCCCGAAGAGCCCCTGGTACTTGCCCCGTTCGGCCGGCGTGAAC
>DAIDTV010000159.1 GCA_027457005.1 Chloroflexota bacterium | reverse complement strand
CGGCGGCATACCGCGCCAGCCGCATGCAGGTCTCGCCGAGCTCGGCCATGCCCTGCGGGCCCATGAGCGCCAGGTACACGCCGGCCGTGATGCCCCACAGCGCCGCCGCCGTGCCCACGAATTCCCGGGCCCGCTCCCGGCCGTGGAAGCTGGTGCGCTCCCAGGCCACGTCCCCGAATCCGTACTCGCCCTCGACGGAGGTGCGCGTCAGCCCGAACAGGCGCGACGGATACTCCGCCACGAAGCGCTCCTGGTCGGGAGACGCGATGAAGCCGCCCTGGCCGCCCCCGAAGTACATGTGGATGCCCAGCGGCTGGAGGTCGCCGCACGCGATGTCGGCGCCGTACGCGCCCGGCGCCTCCACGACCCCGAGGGAGGAGGGGTCCACGCACGCGATCGCGAGCGCGCCGCCGCCGTGCGCGAGCCGGACGATCTCGGGCGCCTGCGCCTCGATCAGCCCGAGGTAGGTCGGGTTCTCCATGAAGACCGCCGCGGTGTCGTCCGAGAGCTTCGCGCGCAGGTCGCCCAGGTCGAGCAGCCCCGTGTCCCGGTCGTACGCGATCTCGGCCACCTCGAGCGCTCCCTCGACGTAGTTGTCGATCACGGAACGCCGCTGCGGGCTGGTGGAGGCAGGGACCAGCACCCGGGAGCGCCCGGTGATCCGGCCCGCCATGCGGAGCGCGGTCGCCGCCGCCTGAGCCCCATCGAAGGTGGGGACGCTGACGACGTCCATCTCGAGCAGCTCGCCCATCATGCTGGAGTACTCGAAGAGCGCCTGGAAACGGCCGTGGTCCTCGTACGGCTCCCCGCCGTACGCGGTCAGGAACTCCGAGCGGCCGTTGACCTCGTCGCACACCGCGGGGACGAAGTGCCGGTAGCAGCCGGCGCCCAGGAAGCTGAGTGCTTCGCTCGCGCTCGTGTTCCTGGCCAGGAGCGCGTCCACGTGCCGGCGCAGGTCGTGCTCCGAGGCGAGCGGCTCCGGCAGCCGCAGGGGCCGCTCCAGCCGCAGTGCCGGCGGGATGTCCGCGTAGAGCTCGTCCACGGCACGGACGCCGATGCTGCGCAGCATCGCGTCCCGCATCGCGGGGACGCTGACGGGGATGTACGGGTGGACTGCGTCGCGCTCCGTGCTCATGCGGTCTCGCCCCCGTCGATGCTGATGCACTGGCCGGTGATGTACCCCGCCTCGTCGGATGCGAGGAACGCGAACAGGGCGGCGATCTCGTCCGGGCGCGCGTGGCGTCCCATCGGGATCTGCCGGTTCACCGCCTCGAGCATCTCCGGCGTGTATTCCGACTGCTGCATGGGAGTCAGCACGTAGCCGGGGCACACCGCGTTCGAGCGGAGCCACGGAGCGTGCTCCAGGGCGATGGTCTTCATCAGCAGGTTGATCCCCGCCTTGGACGCGTTGTAGTCGGCGTAGAGGGGGTGTCCGTCGAGGCCGTTGGTGGACGAGGTGAAGAGGACCACACCGGAGCCCTGCACCGCCATCCGGCGGATGGCCGCCTGGGCACACAGGAACGCGCCGGTGAGGTTGACCCCGATCACGCGCTCCCACTGCGCGGGCTCGATGTCGAGAAACCGCCGGCGGACGCTGACGCCCGCGTTCGCGACCAGCACGTCCACGCCGCCCATGAGCCGGTCGACCTCGACGAACGCGGCCCCGACCTGCGCGGCGTCGCTGACGTCCGCGGTTACGCCGTCGAGTCCCGGCAGGTCGTCGCGGGCGCGCTCGAGGGCCTCCGAGTCGATGTCGATCGCGACCACGCGCGCCCCGTCGTCCAGGAAGCGCTTCGCGGTGGCCAGGCCGATCCCGCTCGCGCCGCCCGTCACCACGACACGATGCCGGACGCGCTCCGTTGCCACGGTCTCTCCCATGCGTTGCACCCTCCGATGCGGCTGCCCGTCCTCGGGCGGGGCGGATCGTGTGGGACGACGAGTAGTATCCCGGTTCCGGCCGGCTGAGTGTGCCGGGATTCGGCCAGTCTGCCGGGGCTCACGGCCGTCCCGGCGCCGGCGGGAGAGGGGAGGGACGCATGCCAGCCACATCGGGCGGCCTGCTGGCGGGACGCATCGCGCTGGTGACCGGGGCAGCCTCCGGGATCGGTGCGGCGACGGCGCTCCGGTTTGCGGCCGAGGGAGCGGCCGTGGGCCTGGCCGACCGCGACGGGGCCGGACTCGCGCGGGTCGTGGCCACGATCGCCGACGCAGGCGGACGGGCGCTGTCGCTCCCGCTCGACCTGGTGCACCCCGATGCGCCGGCCCGGGCGGTCGACGCGGTGGTGGAGGCGTTCGGCGGGCTGGACGTGCTGGTGACCGCGGCCGGCGTCATCCGGCGCCACACGGCGATCGAGACGAGCGACGCCGAGTGGGACGAGGTCCTGGCGGTGAACCTGACCGCGGTGTTCCGTTGCTGCCGCGCGGCCATCCCGCCGATGCGCGAGCGCGGCGGCGGCGCGATCGTCACGCTCGGTTCCGGCTGGGGCCTGGTCGCCGGCCCGCGCTCGGTGAGCTACGCGGCGACGAAAGCCGCCGTGGTCAACCTCACGCGGGCACTGGCGATCGACCACGGGCCGGAGGGCATCCGGGTGAACTGCGTCTGCCCGGGAGACACCGACACCGCCCTGCTCCGCGACGAGTTTCGCCAGCTCGGAACGCCGGCGCGGGAGGGAATCGCCGGATCGGCCGCCGCACGGCCGCTGGGCCGGGTCGGCACTCCGGAGGAGATCGCGGCGTCGATCCTGTACCTCGCCTCGGGCGAGGCGGCGTACGTCACGGGCACCACGCTGGTGGTCGACGGCGGGGGCCTGGCGGGCGGCTGACGTGGCTTGGCGGGCGGCTGACGTGGCCTGGCCGGCGGCTCACCCACCGGGTGCCCGGCCGAGGCAGCAGGGCGCCGGGGGACGCACGCGGGACGCCATCCCGGATGCGTGGGAGGATTCCGGGATGAGCGAGCGGACGCCCGCGCCCGACGACGGCACGGATGACGCACGGCCCGACGATGTGGGGCCCGACGACGATCGCCCCGGCGACGAACGCTCCGGCGAGCAGAACCCCGCGCCCACCGGGGCCGGTGCCCCCGGCTCTCCGGACGAGGAAGGCGGCGGGGAGGCAGCGCCCATGACCGACGAGCAACGGGCGGTCGCCGAGCTCCTGGAGCGCGAGACCGCGTACGGGCTCCTCCAGCGGGGTCAGGCGCTGATGCGCCGGCGTCACTACGCACAGGCGGCAGTCCTGCTGGAGCGTGCGGCCCGGCTCGAGCCGCGACGGGGATCCATCATCGAGGCCCTCGGCCGAGCCTGCTACAACAGCGGGCAGCACGAGCGCGCCGCGGAGGTGTTCGGCGAGCTGCTGGAGATCGACCCCTCGCTGCCCTATGCGCACTTCGCGCTCGGCCAGAGCCTCAAGCGACTCGGCCGCACCGACGAGGCTCGCACCCACCTGCGGCTTGCGGTGGCCCTGGCTCCCGACTCGCGCCTGTACCGCAACGCGCTCGCACGGCTGGAGGGCCCGCAGCCGCCCACGGTGCTCTGAGCCGCTAGAGCTCGCCGCGGTCCGCCAGCCGCGCCAGCCGCAACAGACCGACCAGCGACTTCGCGTCCTCGATCTCTCCCCGCTCCGCGGCGGCCACGGCGTCACGCCATGGCATCCGCACCAGCTCCAGCCGCTCGTCGGGCTCGGGGCCCACGTCGTCGGGGGCCGGAGAGAGGTTCTGGGCAAGGTAGAGGTGCATGTGCTCGTCGGTGAAGCCCGGTGCCGTCCAGAACACGCCCAGGTGCCGCCAGCGCGCCGCCTGGGTGCCGGTCTCCTCGCCGAGTTCACGCGCCGCGCACACCGCGGGATCCTCGGGCGTTCCGTCCTGGCGCAGGTCCACCGTCCCCGCCGGGATCTCCAACAGCGGGCCGCCGGTCGCGTGCCTCCACTGGCGGACGAGCAGCACGTCGTCGCCGTCGATCGGGACGATCGCGACAGCGCCGGGGTGGAGCACCAGCTCGCGCTCGTGATCCCCGCCACCGGAGTCGCGGACCGCATCGATGCGGAAGGTGAGGTAGTTCCCCTGGTACACGACCCGTTTCGCGACGATCGTCTCGCGCAGCCACGCGTCGCCGCCTCGTTCCCGCTCGTGCGTCATGGCCCCGTAGTATAGGTTCGTGACCCATCACAGCCCCGGGGCGCTCCACATCCACTCCCGGTTCAGCGACGGCACCGGCGACCTCGACGAGATCGCGCGGGCCGCACGGCGGGCCGGCCTGGAGTGGATCGGGATGACCGACCACAACACGCTTGCGCCGACCTACCGCGGGTTCGAGGGGGTCCGCGACGGCCTCGTGGTGATCGTCGGCTACGAGTGGACGCCCGACGGCGGCGACCACATGCTCGTCTACGGCGAGAGCGCAGCCCTCGGCGACGAGCCGCTCGACCCGACGCTCCCCCCGGGCGAGGCGATCGCCATCCTGGGCAGTCGCGGCGCGCTCACCCACCTGGCACACCCGGACGAGCGGCGCGGCGTCGCGATCCCTGCGCTGCCGCCCTATCCGTGGCACGACTGGAACGTGCGGGGCATGCGCGGGATCGAGCTGTGGAACTACATGAGCGAGTGGGCCGAGCGCCTGACCCCGGCCAACCGGCTCCTCCATGTGCTGTTGCCGGGTACCGGGCTCCGGGGCCCCACCGGTCGCGTGCTGCGCTGGTGGGACGCGCTGAACGTGCCGGTCGCCCCCGACCGGGGCGCCCCCGCCC
>DAIDTV010000158.1 GCA_027457005.1 Chloroflexota bacterium | reverse complement strand
GTCGTGGTGGTGGACGGCACCGTCGAGCTGCTCGACGTGTTCGTGGTGGTGGTCGACCTGGCGGCCGCGCTCGGGACGGCGGTCGAGGACGCGGCGTTGGCGATGGCGGGCTGCAGGATGGCCGCGCCGGCCGCTCCCCCGAGGAGCAGGGTGCCGGCGAGGGCAAGGGCGGCTGGGACGTTCCGCATCTGAGGTCTCCTTGGACATGGATGTCGAGACTGGCCCGGCCGGCGAACGTCGCGGCCGGGGAAGCCGCTTCGTCGCCCCGGGGGGCCTGAGGGCTCCACGGTGTGGTGGCGGACTTCACGCCCGGCAGTGTCGAGCCCGGAACCTTGCGATGCGATTACGGCCGGCGCGGCCCGCGGAGGCGTGAAGCGTGCGGCCACGGATTCCAGCCGGCCACGCCCGCCGGCAATCCCAATCGGCTCCTGCCGCGAAGAGATGGCTGGAGCGCAGACCGCGCCGCACGACGGGGAGACCGAAGCCCATGACCGCCTTCACCGCATCGCTCGCCGACCGGCGGCTCCCCATCGCCGCCGACCGGGCAGCCAGCCTCTTCCGCTGGAACGCCGTCCTGGCAATCCTCCATTTCGTCCAGTTCGCCGCGATCCTTGCCCTCTCGTTCGCCCGGAACCCGATCGTGACGGCGCCCGTCGTGAGCAGCTACCTGTCGTTCGACCGGGCGACGAGCACGCTGGTGCCGGCCCAGCGCGCGATCCTGGACCTGCCGATCGGGCCCGCCGTCGCGGTCTTCTTCCTGGTCAGCGCCGTGGCGCACGCCGCCCTCGCCTTCCCGGCCCGGGGCTGGTACGAGCGCCGCCTGGCGCGCGGGCAGAACCCGGCGCGGTGGATGGAATACGCGATCTCGTCGAGCGTCATGATCGTGGTGATTGCCGCGCTGGCCGGCGTCCAGGAGATCGGGACGCTGGTCGCCATCTTCGGCGTCAACGCCGCGATGAACCTGTTCGGATGGAGCATGGAGGCCGCCAACGAGGGCCGGGAGCGCCCGCAGTGGCTGCACTACCTGTTCGGCTGCATCGCCGGCGCGGTCCCCTGGATCGTCATCGGCACCGCGCTGCTGACATCCGCGACGGCGCCCGGCGCGGCGCCCATCCCCGGGTTCGTGATCGCGATCTTCGTCTCGCTGTTCGCCTTCTTCAACGTGTTCGCGATCAACATGGTCCTGCAGTACCGCAAGGTCGGCCGGTGGCGCGACTACCTCCACGGGGAGCGCATCTACATGCTCCTCAGCCTGCTCGCCAAGACCGCGCTCGCCTGGCAGGTCTTCGCCGGCACGCTTCGCCCGTAGGCGATCGGCGCCCCGGCCGGGCACGCGGTCATCGCGCGCCCCCGGACCCCCTGCGGCGCGCCGGAGCCGGGCGCGGCGCGTCAGCCGAGGGGGGCCCTCGCCACCCGCGCCGCGCGACGCGTCTTGACGCGCTTGAGCCGGAACCGGTCGTCGCGCTCCCGCTGCTCGAGGGCCAGCTCGATCGCGCGCGTCTCGTCCTCCAGCCGCGGGACGATCCGCGTGCGAAGCGCGTTCACCCGGCTCCTCGTGCGCCGGATCTCGCGGGCCAGCCGCCGCACGCGCGCCTCCATCGTCGCCTGCCGGATCGCGATCGTGAGCTCCTCCTCGAAGCGCAGGGCGGCCAGCTCGAGGGCGGGCCCCGACGCCGCCAGCGCGCGACCCCGTCTGTCTGGCGTGCGCACGAGGTCGCGGGGCGCCACCGCCGGGACGGGAACGCCGAGCACGGTCAGGGGGAGCAGGTCGACCCCCTCCTCGCGGTCCGGGGGCAGTGCGGCCGCCGCCGAAACGACCACGTCGCCGAGGCGAACCTCGGCCTCGACCAGCGCGAGGCGGGCCGCGGCCGCGGCACGGTCGAGCTCCTCGTACGACGCGAAGACGAGCGGCACCTCCCGGTAGAACTCCCGCAGCAGCGCGTCCCGCTTCTGCTCGAGCAGGGATTGCCCCTGCCGCGCCATCTCCAGGCGCGCCTTCCCGAGCAGCAGCGCCATCCGGCTGCGGCTGCCGTTCATGCCCGGGGTTCCTCCGGGCGCCACCACCGGTCGATCAGCTCGTCCGGCAGGCGCGTCAGCTCCTCGCGGGGAATGATCGCCAGGAGCCGCCAGGCCACCTCGAACGTCTCGTCGATGCCGCGGCGCTGCGGGCCCTGGCCGATCAGCTCGGTCTCGAAGCGGTCGGCGAAGTCGAGGATCCGTCGCTCGGACTCCTTGAGCGCGGCCTCGCCGATGACCGTGATGAGGCGGCGCAGCTCCCGGCCCCGCGCGTACAGGGCGTACAGCTGGTCGGCCACGACGCGGTGCTCCGGCCTCGTCTTGCCCTCCCCGATCCCGGCGTTCATCAGCCGCGACAGGCAGGGCAGCGCGTCGATCGGCGGGAAGATGCCGCGCGCGTGCAGCTCGCGCGAGAGGACGATCTGCCCCTCGGTGATGTAGCCGGTCAGGTCCGGGATGGGGTGCGTGATGTCGTCGTCCGGCATCGTGACGATCGGCATCACCGTGAGGGAGCCGGGCCGTCCGATCACGCGGCCCGCGCGCTCGAAGAGCGTCGCCAGGTCGGTGTACAGGTATCCCGGGTAGCCGCGTCGCCCCGGGATCTCCTCGCGCGCCGTCGAGAGCTCGCGCAGCGCCTCGCCGTAGGCCGTGATGTCGGTCATCACGACCAGCACGTCCATGCCCATGTCGAACGCCAGGTGCTCCGCCAGGCTCAGCGCGCACCGCGGCGCCAGCAGCCGCTCGATGGCGGGGTCGTCCGCCAGGTTGAGGAAGAGCGCCAGGCGGTCCAGCGATCCCGCCGACGCGAACGCGTCGAGGAACGCGTCCGCCCCCCGGCGCGTGATCCCCATCGCCGCGAAGACGGTGGCGAAGCGCTCGGATCCCAGCAGCCGCGCCCCGGTCGCGATCCGCGCGGCGAGCTCGTCGGCGGGAAGGCCGGCGCCCGTGAAGATCGGCAGCTTCTGGCCGCGGACCAGGCTGTCGAGCAGGTCGATCGCGGCGATCCCGGTCTCGATGAAGTCGGCCGGATTCGCCCGCGCGGCCGGGTTGATCGCGCTCCCGTTCACGTCGACCGCGCGCAGCGGGACGATCGGCGGCCCGTCATCCACGGGACGTCCTCGCCCGTCCATCGCGCGCCCGAGCATCGCCGCCGAGACGCCCAGGCGGAACGGCCCGCCGGTCAGCTCGACCGCGGTGGAGCCGAGATCCAGGCCCGAGGTCCCCTCGTAGACCTGCACCACCACCAGGTCCGCGGCGAGCTCCAGGACACGACCGTGCCGCACACGGCCGTCGCGGCCGGTGACCAGCACCTCGTCCCCGAGCGCCACCTGCGGGAGCCCGGACATGACGAGCAGCGGCCCCGCCAAACGGTCCGCACCCGTTACCCGGTGCGCCGAGAGCGTCACGGCAGACCCTCCAGGCGCGTCGCCAGCCCGTCGAGGCGGGCCGGGATCCCCTCCCCCGTCCACGACTTGATCCGCTCCAGCTCGCGCAGCGCCGGCGCGGACGTAGCCTCGTCGATCGTCGCGCCACCTCGCAGCGCAGCGACCATGCCGTGCCACGCGGCCAGGACCGCGCGCAGCGCCGCGAACTGGACGTCCAGCGGGCGCGAGGCGTCCACCGGGTCGAGCGCATGCTGCTGCAGGAACACCTCGCGCATCAGGCGGGCCGCCTCGAGCGTCAGGCGGTCCTCGTCGGGCAGGGCGTCGACGCCCACGAGCTCGACGATGTCGAGCAGCTGGCGCTCGCGGGCGAGCAGGCCGATCGCCTCCGCCCGCCGCGCGTCCCAGTCCGCCCCGACCCGTGCCCGGTACCACGGGGTGAGCCGTTCGACGTAGAGCGAGTACGACTGGAGCCACCCGATGGCCGGGAAGTGGCGGGCGTGCGCGCGCTCGGTGTCGAGCGCCCAGAACGTGCCTCCCAGCCGGAGGCTCGCCTGCGTCACCGGCTCGCTGAAGTCGCCGCCGGGCGGTGAGACGGCGCCCACGACGGTGATGGAGCCGCGTCGCGGCGGGCGTCCCGCCGTGGTCACCTGCCCGGCACGCTCGTAGAAGCCCGCGAGCCGGCTGGCCAGGTACGCGGGGAAGCCTTCCTCTCCGGGCAGCTCCTCGAGCCGGCCGCTGATCTCGCGGAGCGCCTCCGCCCAGCGCGACGTCGAGTCGGCCAGCAGCGCCACGTGGTAGCCCTGGTCCCGGAAGTACTCGGCGATCGTGATCCCCAGCTGGATCGACGTCTCGCGGGCCGCCACCGGCATGTTCGACGTGTTGACGACCAGCACCGTGCGGTCCATGAGCGGCGCACCCGTCCGCGGGTCGAGCAGCTCGCGGAAGCTCGCCAGCAGGTCCGCCATCTCGTTGCCCCGCTCGCCGCACCCCACGTAGACGACGATGTCCGCGTCCGACAGGCGCGCCAGCGACTGCTCGACCACCGTCTTGCCGGTCCCGAAGCCGCCCGGGATGACGGCCGCGCCGCCCCTTGCCACCGGGAACAGCATGTCGATCACGCGGATGCCAGTGACGAGCGGCGCGTCGGCGGGGATGCGCCGCGCGGGCCGGGGGATGCGCACGGGCCAGGGATGGGCGAGGGTCAGCCGCCGGATCCCCTCGCGCCCGCGTCACGATCGCGTCGAGCGCGCCGCCAACGAGCTCGATCTTTTCCGTCCGGGCGATCTGGCCCACCCGCGCCCGAAGCTCGGGATCACGAACGGGGAAAAACCGTATCCGGGCCACTCCCGTCCGGAAG
>DAIDTV010000157.1 GCA_027457005.1 Chloroflexota bacterium | reverse complement strand
CCATGGCAGCCCGGCAGCTCCCCGTCCTCGATCTCGTCCCGCGGCCGGCGCTCACGCCCCGCCGGCCCGCCGTCGCCCCGCAGCGGCTCGACGAGTTCGTCACCGACGACCTCGTGCTGCCGCGGTTCCACGTCTGGACCCTCGGCTGCCAGATGAACCAGTCCGACTCCGAGGAGATGGCCGGGGCGCTGCTGGCGGCCGGATGCCCGGAGGCCCCCTCCATGGAGGAGGCGGACCTGATCGTGATCAACAGCTGCGCGATCCGGGAGACCGCCGAGGCCAAGATCGTCGGCCGGCAGGGCCAGCTGGCGCGGCTGAAGGCCGCGAACCCCGGGCTGCGCGTGGTGCTGGCCGGGTGCGCGGTGCGCGTGGAGAACCGCGACCGGCTGGCCCGGCGGTACCCCGCCGTCGACCTGTTCCTGCGGCCCGACGAGGAGCCGGAGCTGGCGGCGCGGCTCGGCCTGGCGAGCGCCACGGCAGCGGGCCTGTTCGCGCCGCCGGCGGATGCGCCCGGCGTCGGGCGGGCACCCTCCGCGGCCGCGGCCGGGGCGCTGCCGCGCACCAATGCGGCGGTCGCCGATGCGCTTCCCGCGGTCCGCGCGGGCGCGGTCGCCGGCGAGCGCGTGGCGCGCCGCAGCACGATCCAGGCATGGCTGCCGATCATCTACGGCTGCGACAAGACCTGCACCTACTGCATCGTGCCGTTCAGCCGCGGGCCCGAGCGGAGCCGCGCGTTCGACGACGTGGTGAACGAGGCCCGGCGCCTCGTGGCCGCGGGGTACCGCGAGGTGACGCTGCTCGGCCAGAACGTCAACTCGTACGGTCACGACCTGCCCGCCGAGGCGCGCTTCTCTCACGTCCGCCGCGCGCGGGAGATGGGCCGGCAGATCGACCTCGACGGCCGCCCCGACATCGCGGAGCTGCTGCGGGCGATCGACGCGATCCGCACGGTAGACGGTGTCCCGGCCATCCCGCGCCTGCGCTTCATCACCTCGCACCCGTGGGACCTGGGCGACCGGCTGATCGCCGCCATGGCGGAGTGCCCGTCGGTGTGCGAGCACCTGCACCTGCCCGTCCAGTCGGGTTCCGACGCGGTCCTGCGCCGGATGGGCCGGCAGTACACGGTGGCCTCGTACCTCGAGCTGGTGGACCGGCTCCGCGCCGCCGTTCCCGGGATCTGCCTCACCACCGACGTGATCGTCGGATTCTGCGGCGAGACCGAGGAGCAGTTCCGGGAGACGCTGTCGCTCCTTGAGCTGATCCGCTTCGACACCGTCTTCGCGGCCGCCTTCTCGCCCCGCCCCGGGACGCCGGCGGCCCGCCTTCCCGACGACGTTCCCGCGGGGGACAAGCGGCGACGGCTCAACGAGCTGCTGGCCCTGCAGGAGGCGATCGGCTGGGAACGGAACCGGGAGTGGGTCGGGCGCACCACCGAGGTCCTCGTGGACGGTATCGACCGGCCCCGCGGTCACGACCACGACCACGGCGAGGACGGGGCCGCGATGGTCGAGCAGGCCGCGCCTCCGGTGGCGGACGGCGACGTGCGGCTGGGTGGCCGAAACCGCGAGAACCGGCTGGTCCACGTGGACGGGCCGGCACATCTCGTCGGCCGGCTCGTCCAGGTCCGGATCGACCGCGCCGGGCCGTACTCGCTCACCGGGACGCTCGCATCCCCGACGGTGTAGCCGATGCAGCGCGGCGGGCTTCCGACCCTCATCGTGATCGCCGGAGCGACCGCCACGGGGAAGACCCGCCTTTCGCTGCGCCTCGCGGGTGTGCTCGGCAACGTCGAGATCATCTCGGCCGACTCGCGGCAGGTGTACCGGGGCATGGATATCGGCACGGCCAAGGTCTCCCACGCCGAGCGCAAGCTGGTGCCCCACCACGGCCTGGACCTCGTGGACCCCGACGAGCCGTTCAGCGTCTCGCTGTACCAGCGGCACGCGCTCGATGCGCTCGCGTCCATTGCTGCGCACGGGAAGGTGGCGCTGCTCGTCGGCGGGACCGGACTGTACCTGCGGGCCGTGGCGCGCGGCGTTCCTCTCACGAACGCCCCCCACGACCCCGGGTTGCGGGCGCGCCTCGAAGCGGACCTGGCCGGGCTCGGGATCGCCGCGCTCGCCACGCGGCTGGCCGCGGAGGCCCCGCAGCTGGCGGCCCGGACCGACCTCGCCAACCCCCGCCGGGTGGTGCGCGCGCTGGAACGGGCAACCCTCGTCGGTGACGGCTTGCCCCCCGAGCCGCAGGGGTACCCGGCGCCGGTGCTGTGGCTGGGCCTCAGCGTCGAGCACGCCACGCACCGGGTGTGGATCGCCAACCGCGCGGCCGGGCAGTATGCCGGCGGGCTCCTGCGCGAGGCCGCCGGGCTGGCGTCCCGGTACGACCCGGACCTCCCGGCGCTCAGCGCGATCGGCTACCGTGAGGCGATCGAGGTCGTCCGGGGACGCCGTACCACCGCCGAGGCACTGGCCGAGACCATCGTGCGGACCCGCGCGTATGCGCGGCGCCAGCGCACGTGGTTCCGCGCCGAGCCCGGGATCAACTGGATCGACGCGGTGCACGACCCGTTCCCCGCGGCGCTGGTCCTGGTCCGCCGATTCCTGGACTCCGCCCGCGACGCCTGAGGGACGGACCGGCGCCGGTCCCGCCCACCGGACGGACGTGCCGGCTGCGGTAAAGTGCAAGGGCATCTCAGTCGACGGAGGACCATGACCCGACTCATCGAACTCGAGCCGCCCCGGGAGCGTGCCTTTCTCGTCGCGGTGGATACCGGCGCGGATTCCGGCTGGACGGCCGAGGAGTCCGTCGGCGAGCTGGCCGCGTTGGCCGATACCGCCGGGGCCGAGGTCGTCGGGGCCGAGTGGCAGAACCGCCGCCACCCCGACCCCGCGTGGTATGTCGGCAAGGGCAAGGCGCAGGAGCTCGTGCAGGCGCGGGGCGAGACCGGCTTCACCCTGCTGATCGCCGACGACGAGCTGACGCCCAACCAGCAGCGCTCGCTCGAGGAGCTGCTCGGCTGCAAGGTGCTCGACCGCAGCGGCCTGATCCTCGACATCTTCGCCGTGCGCGCGCGGACGCACGAGGGGCGCCTCCAGGTCGAGCTGGCCCAGCTGGAGTACCAGCTGCCGCGGCTCACCCGGCTGTGGACGCACCTGTCGCGGACCGGCGGCGGGATCGGCACCCGAGGACCCGGCGAGTCGCAGCTCGAGACGGACCGGCGCCTGATCCGCGAGCGCATCCGGCGCCTCAAGGAGCGGGTCGAGGACGTCCGCCGGCAGCGCGACGTCGCCTCCCGCTCGCGCGATCGCAGGCTGGTCCCGACCGCCGCGATCGTGGGCTACACCAATGCCGGCAAGTCGACGCTCCTCAACGCGCTGGTGGGCTCCGAGGCAGCCCGGGTGGAGGACCAGCTGTTCGCGACGCTCGACCCGACCAGCCGCGCCGCGAAGCTCGGTGACGGGCAGTCGGCGATCCTCACCGACACGGTGGGGTTCATCCACAAGCTGCCGCACCAGCTGGTCGACGCGTTCCGCGCGACCCTCGAGGAGGTCACCCGCGCCGACGTGCTGCTGGAGGTGGTCGACGCGTTCGACCCGCACTTTGCCGAGCATCGCGCCACGGTGCAGCAGGTGCTCGACGAGCTCGCGGCGGGGGCCAAGCCGCGCCTGACGGTCTACAACAAGGCCGACCTGCTGGAGTCGGGCGCCCGCGACCAGGCCAACCCCGCACCGATGATCGGTGACGCGGTCCTCATCTCGGCGCTCACCGGGTACGGCCTCGAAACGCTCCGGACACGCCTTTCCGCGCTCCTCGCCGACCTGTGGGAGGACGTGGACCTGCTGGTTCCCTACACGGCGGGCGAGCTGATCGCGCGGATCCGGGAGCGCGGCACGGTCGAGATCGAGTACCGCGCGACGGACGTCCGGGTGCGCGGCCGGGTCGCGCCGCAGCTGGCGGGTGAGCTGCGGGCGGTGGCTGGACCGGGACCCGCCGGCGCGGCCTGAGCTGCGCGCCGGCACGGCGCGCCGAGAGCCGCCCGGCACCGACCCTGCCGTGCCGGGCAACCCGGACATCGTGACTGGGTCCAAGTGGCCCTACCCATCAGGGTAGTACCGGTTTACCCTGCGGGGTTATGCGCGGGGGGCGTCGACGCGCGGCCCAATGACCTGGCCGCCGGGACTGCGCGGAGCCACTGGCGAGACCGACCCGCGGGGGAGGGTAGGCATGCTCATCCACACGCGCGTTTCGGGTCACATCGACGCGCCCATCGAGCAGGCATGGGCGGCCTCGCGAGATTTCCAGGCGCTGCCCATGTGGCACGTCGGGGTGGTCGCGGTGAAGGATGTCGTGGGCACGCTCGACCAGGTCGGGTCCACGGCGACGCTGGTCATCAAGACGCCCCTCGGGTTGCGCGACTTCCACGCTGAGGTCACCGAGGTCAAGCCATTGGAGTTGGCGGCCCACGTCGGACGCGAGGTCGACGGACCGTTCCAGTACACGACGAGGATGCAGTACACACCCGCAGGCCGGGGCTACGACTACGTATGGGAGCAGGACAACGAGTTCGGATCGGGGCTGCCGCTGCCGTTCGGCGACGAGGCTTTCGCGACTCGCCTGATGGAGCACATGCTCCGGCAGTCCTGCGAGAACATGCAGCTGTTCCTGGAGGCGACGGTCCCGCAGTTGGCCTGACCGCCACGCGGACTTTCCCGAGGGGCCCGCCGGGGGGTCGGGCCCCTCGCGTTCCCGGGTGACACCCCGAGAG
>DAIDTV010000156.1 GCA_027457005.1 Chloroflexota bacterium | reverse complement strand
ATCTCGGGCCGCCCCACCAGCGCGGAGCGGATGCGCCGCGAGTTCTGGTTGAACAGCATGCGGTCCCACCAGTGTCGGGGCTCGAGCTCCGGGATCAGCACCATCAGCACCGCGTCGGGATCCTCGGCCTGGGCGACCTCCAGGTAGCGCAGGAACGGCCGGACCAGGGAGCGGTAGGGCGATTCGATCAGCACCACCGGCACGCCCGGCATCTGGCGCTCCACACGCTCCCGGAACGCCTCGCCGCGCTCCGGGTCCTCTGCCACGTGCACGATCGACACGTCGGTCGACGTCGTCCGCGCCACCTTGACGGCCTGGACGACGGCACGGGTGAAGGCCGGCGCCACCACGATCACGCGCTGCCGGCGGTGCGGCGGCCGGATGGTGACAGTGGGTCGCACGTCGAGCTCGTGCGCCTCGACCTGGTACTCGCGGTGCACGAACAGCATCAACAGCACGAGGATCGGCACGATCACGATCACGATCCACGCCCCCAGCGCGAACTTCGCGATCGCGAAGATCACCACCACGATCGCGGTGGTCGTGGCGCCCAGGCCGTTGAAGAACGCGCTCGTGCGCCAGCCCGCCCCGCGCTCCTTGAACCAGTGCCGGACCATGCCGGCCTGCGAAAGCGTGAACGCCGTGAACACGCCGATCGCGTAGAGCGGGATCAGCGCCTCCACGTGACCCCCGAAGGCGACCACCAGCACGATCGAGATGAGCGCCAGGGCCACGATCCCCGCGTTGAAGGCCAGCCGTTCACCGCGGAACGCGAAGTGGCGGGGCATGTAGCCGTCGCGCGCCAGGATCGAGGAAAGGCGTGGGAAGTCGGCGAAGCTGGTGTTGGCGGCCAGGACCAGGATGCCCATCGTCGAGAGCTGGAGCAGGTACCAGAGCGGGCCCGGGCCGAAGATGGACCGCCCGATCTGGGAGAGGACGGATTCCTGGTCGGCGGCCGGCAGCGCGCCGCTGACGTGGGCCAGGAACGAGATGCCGAGGTACATGGTGGCCAGCAGGGTGGCCATGATCAGCATGGTGGTGCGGGCGTTCTGCCACTCGGGAGGCTTGAAGGCCGGCACGCCGTTGGCCACGGCCTCGGTCCCCGTCATGGCCGAGCACCCGTCGGCGAAGGCGCGCATGAGGAGGAGCAGCCCGAAGGTCTCGGCGGGGACGTGCGCCGGCATGACGCCGGTGACGTGCGGCGGTTGCCCCAGCACGACACGGACCAGGCCGAGCCCGATCAGCAGGAGGGTGGTGCCGAGGAAGATGTAGGTGGGGCTGGCGAAGATCGTGCCGCTCTCCCGGATGCCCCGCAGGTTGATGGACATCACCGCGAGGATGAAGAACACGATCAGGGGCACGGCGAGCGGGAGCAGCGGCGGGAACAGCGAGTAGAGCGCCTGCACGCCGCTCGACACGCTCACCGCCACGGTGAGCACGTAGTCCGTCAGCAGGGCCGCCGCGGCGACCAGGCCGGGAAGCACGCCCAGGTTCGCATGGGCCACGATGTAGCTGCCGCCACCGTTGGGATACGCCCGGATCGTCTGCCGGTAGGAGAGCGTGACGAGCGCGAGGACGCCGACGATGGCGACCGAGATCGGCAGCAGCCAGGCGAAGGCGATGGTCCCGACGCCCAGCAGCGTGTACAGGCTCGCCTCGGTGGCGTAGGCGACCGATGACATGACGTCGGACGAGAAGACCGGCAGCGCCTTCCATATCGGCAGCCGCTCCTCGAGCTCCTGCTCCGTGGAGAGGGGGCGCCCGAACAGGGCGCGTTTCGCGGTCGCCCAGGCCCGCCCGGACGGGGTCGTCGGCTCGTCAGCCGCCAGCTTGGCGGTGAACACGCCGGGCGCGACGTAGCGGAAGTAGCGGGTGTGCGGGCGGTCGACACGCACACGGACATCGCCGGGCTTGCGCCCGCGCCGGTACTCGGGGGTTGTCATGTACGGGCGCTATTCTCCGATGACGCGCGCCGTAACGGCAAGGACCGCGTGCAGCAGGCCGCGACTCCGCCTCGCGCCGGCCCGAGGGCGCAGGTTCGCCGCGTCGTCCGCGCCCGTGACCAGGATCGTGTCGGGGGCCGTCCGGCGGAGCCGTACGCGCGCCACGTCGACCGATGGCTCCCGGGTTTCCAGCAGCGCGTCGGCGTCGTGCAGCCCGCAGACCATCACCCATCGGCTGGCGCCCCGGGCCACCAGCGCCATGGCGGCTGCGAGTTCGCCTGCGTCGCGGGCCCCCGCTGCGTCGCGGTCGCGCTCTGCCCCGGCCTCGACCCGATCGAGGCTCGCCGCGTACCGGCTGCCGTTGCGTCCGGTCCGCACGTTCCGCCCGTCCCGCGCGCCCTGTCCGACCCGCGTCTTCTGCCCGGCCCGCAGCGTCCCGAGGGCGTGACGGGACCCGGCTGCCCCTTCCATGCATCAAGCATGGCGCGAGCCACCAAGAGGCGGCCTGGGTCTCGGCAGAACCCGCGGCTCAGGAAGTGCTCAAGAAACGGGCGCGTGCTCAGGACGGTTCCAGCCGGTACCCCACCCCCGGCTCGGAGGCGATCACCGCCCCGGCGTCGCCGGCGGGATCCGCGGCATCCAGCTTGCGCCGGAGCTGGCTCACGTAGACGTGCAGGTAGTGACCCTCGTCGGTGTAGCCGCGACCCCACACGGCTTCCAGCAGCCGGTGATGGGTCACCACCCGGCCCTGCGACGCCGCAAGGACGCGCAGCAGCTCGAACTCGCGCGGGGTCAGGTGGACCGGGGCATCGCCGACCTGGACCTCGTGGCGGGACGTGTCGATGCGGATGCGCCCGACGACCAGCGCACCGTCCAGCTCGCGCTCGGGGCCCGCAGACCGGCGCAGCAGCGCACGCAGCCGCGCGTGCAGCTCGGACATCCCGAACGGCTTCGTCACGTAGTCGTCTGCGCCGAGGTCGAGGGCCGCCACCTTCTGCTCCTCGCGGCCACGCGCCGAGAGGACCAGGATCGGCGTGGTGGATTCCCGCCGGATGTACCGGACGATCTCGAGGCCGTCCACGTCCGGCAGGCCCAGGTCGAGCAGCACGAGATCCGGCCGCCGCGCCTCCCATCGGGCCATCGCGGCAGCGCCGTCCGCCGCGAGGTCGACGTGGTACCCGTGCGCCTCCAGGTTCCTGGCCACCAGGCGCCGCGTCTCCTCGTCGTCCTCCACGAACACGACGTGCAGCCCCGAGCCCTCGTGCCCGGCGTCGCTCACGGGGAGTGCTCCGTCGTCGGCGGTGCGGGAGGCGTCCGCGCGTCCGCCGGCAGGTCGATGTCGATCGCCAGGCCCCCGGCCGCGCTCGCACGCGCCCCGATGTGGCCGCCCATGACCTCAACCAGCCCGCGCGCCACCGAGAGCCCCACCCCGGTGCTTCCGCGCGATCCATCCGACCCGCGGCGCACGCGGAAGAACTTGTCGAACAGCCGATCGAGCGCTTCCGGTGGCACGCCGGGCCCGTCGTCTTCCACCACGAGACGCACCATGCCCGGCGCGGGTGGAGGGGCGTCGTGCATGCGCACGGTGGTGCTCGCCGGCGTGTGCCGGGCGACGTTGTCGAGGACGTTGCCCAGGGCCTGCTCGAAGAACAGGTCGTCGACCAGCACGGGCGGTAGCGCGGGATCCAGGGCGATCACGACCTGCCGCGGGGCCAGGCGCACGCGTCTGCGGGCGAGGCACCCCCGCACCAGGTCCTCGAGCGAGAACGGCTCCAGCTTCGCGACGAGTTCGCCGGCCTCGACCCGGCTCATGTCGAGCAGGTTCGTCACCAGCTCGTTGAGCCGCTCCGCGTCGCGGTCGATGGTCGCCGCCGCTTCCCGCTGCTCGTCGGGGGACCAGGTCATGTCGGCATCCATGAGGTTGCCCGCGGCGGCCCGGATCGACGCGAGCGGCGTGCGCAGGTCGTGCGATACCGAGTCGAGCAGGGCGCTCTTGAGCGCGTCGCTGCGGCGCGCGACCTCGACAGCCGCGGCCCGTTCGCCGAGACGCTTGCGCTCGATCGCGCGCCCGAACTGGTCGGCGGCCACGGAGAGCACCCTGGTCTGCCCCTCGTCCGGCGAGCCGGCCTCGGTGTCCCGCACGGCCCAGATCGACCCGCAGGGCTCGCCCTCCGCCTCGATGGCGACCCGGAACGTGGTCCCGGCGCGGCGTCCGGGCTGCTCGGCGGTCCGGAACGGGGCGTGCAGCGTGACCCAGTCGGCCGTCCCGGCGGGTCCGGCGGTCCCGGGACGGAGGAGGCAGTGGATCCGGGACATCGTGCACGGATCGGGGCCGGTGCCCGCCACCACGTCCTCCTGGTCGGGAGATCGCCCCAGGCCCACCCACAGCGAGCGCATACCGGTGGCCGCGGCCAGGGTCGGCACTACCTCCGCTATCCCCTCGATCGGCTCGTGGCGGCGCGCCAGCTCCCGGCTTACCGCGTAGAGTGCCTGGCTTTCGCGCTCCCGCCGCTCGGCGGCCTCCGCTCGATTGCGCTGCATCGCGGCCAGCTGCCCCACGATCGCGCCCACCCCGAGCAGCAGCGCCAGGTCGACCCAGGCCGTCCGGTCCGCCACGCTGAGCGTCAGGGTGGGCTCGACGAAGAAGTAGTCGTACAGCAGGAACGAGGCCACCGCCGTCCCGATCGCGGCTGCGGTGCCGAAGACCACGGCGGCGGTGACCACCGCCAGCAGGTAGACCGCGTCGGCGTTGGGGACACCGAGCGCGCTCTGCAGCAGTCCGATCAGCAGCGTGGCACCGGCCAGGAGGCTCGCGACCACCGCG
>DAIDTV010000155.1:328-4771 GCA_027457005.1 Chloroflexota bacterium | reverse complement strand
GTTCGGGGCCTGAGCCTGCGGCGTCCGGGTCCGTCCGGCCCCCCCTGCGGGGGGCGGGCCTGACGGGCGGGCCGATCCTCCGGCCCTTCCACGGACGATCCGCCCAGCCCGTCAGTCAGAGACCGCCGGAGCGCCAAGCCCCGGCGGTTTCTGGATTCCGAGGAATGAGGGCGAGGGGCGTGCGGGAGGTGACCCGGGGCGTCAGCCGGACGGCGTGCCCTCCGTCGCCGGCGCGCGTCGAGCAGCCGGCCGACCCCCGACCTGTTGTGCCCGGTCGAGCCGCTCGAGGAACGGACGGGCGCCCAGGCGCTCCAGGATGGCACGGGACGACTCCACGGCCGCGGCGACGTCGGGGTCGGCCGGGTCCAGCAGCATGGCCATGTCGATGCCGGCCAGCGCCTCGTCCCAGGGCAGGCTCAGGTCGCGCCAGCGCCGCAGCGCGTCCCGGTACCCGGCCAGTGCCTCTGCGGTCCGGCCGGCCAGGGCCGCCAGTCCGGCACGAAGCACCGTCCGGTCGGCCTCGATCGCGGGGCCGTGGATCCCCGAGGCGTCGAGCGCCGTGAGGTCGGCGACCGCGCCCTGCGCGTCGCCCATCCACAGCGCGGCCCGCGCCGCGCGGGCCAGGCAATCCGACACGTGCTCCCGATTCATCTCGGTCACGCGGTGCCACGCCTGCCGGGCGTCGGCGTCGCGGCCGTCTGCGAACGCGGCGATCCCGCGAGCGAGTTCGATGGTCGTTTGCAGGGCCGGCTCCTCGGATGGACCCACCAATCTGGCAAGCTCCTCGAGGAGATCCTCGACGGCCTCGCCCCGGGGAGCGCGGACGTACACCGCGTTCTGCAGCAGGATCGCCCGGCCGGATACCTCGTAGTCGTCCGCGAGCTCGGTCTCCAATTCGCCGTGGGCCCAGCCCCAGTCACCCGTCCGGCGCGCGTCCTCCACACCGTTGCCGAGCAGCACCACGGCATCGTCGCGCAGTCCCAGGCGCCGGGCGAGCGCCAGCCCGTCACGCGCGTCGGCGAGCGCGGCGCGCGGGTCCCGGCCTGCTTCGATGCTCGTCCGGTTGATCTGGCCGCGCAGCTGGGTCGGCCCGAGCCCGCGCGCCTCGGCCAGCGACTGGCCCCCCAGCAGGACCGCCAGGCCCTCGGTGGCCCGGCCGATGAAAGCCAGGGACGTCCCCTTGGTGAGGAGCGTATCCGCCACGATCGCCCCCAGGTCGGCGCGCTCGGCCGCATCGAGGACGCGGTCGGAGACCTCGATCGCGCGGCGGAAGTCGTCCGCCAGCATGCAGGCGCGCGCCAGCTGGCCGCCGAGCGCCATGACCGCGGGCTCGTCGGGCAGATCGGCGAACTCGGCCGCGGCCGGTTCCAGGACGCGCAGCGCGTCGGTCGTCCGAAAGGCGGACAACAGGGCGCGCCCCAGGGCCGCGGTGGCGCGGGCCACGGCGCGCCGGTCGCCGATGGCACGCTGCGCGTCGAGCGCCGCCCGCAGGTGCCGCTCGGCCGTCTCGTGCCGGCCCATCGCCGACGCCGCCTCTCCGGCGCGCTCGAGCAGCTCGGCCGCCTCCGATCGATCCGGCGTGACGGTGAGCGCCTGCTCCAGAAAGGTCAGGGCCTGCTCGTGTGATCCCAGCGCCGCAGCGCGCTCCGCGGCGCCCCGCAGCGCCACCCGGGCCTGGGCCGCCAGGGCGTCCGCCTCGGGGCCCTCGGCGGCGCTGGCGTGCGCCGCCAGGTAGTGACCCGCGAGCGCGCCGGCCAGCTCGTCCGCGCCCACGCTCTCGAAGAACCGGGCTGCCGCGAGATGGCGAGCCTTGCGATCGGCGCGGGCGAGCGTGTTGTAGGCGACCTCGCGGATCAGCGCCTGCACGAACGCGAACTGGCCCTGTTCGGGCGAACGCGGGTCGGCCTCGTGGACGAGGAGCTCTCGCCGCACCAGGCCGCGCAGGCGCGGCTCCAGGTCGGCCACCGAAACGCCCGAGACGGCGGCGAGCGCCGCCGTCGAGAAGCTCTGCCCCAGGACCGCCGCGTCCGATACGAGGGTCCGGTCGTCGGTCGGCAGCGCGTCCAGCCGGGAGGCGATGAGCGCGGTGAGCGTCTCCGGCACCGCCAGTCTGGTCAGGTCGGCGACCGGTCGATACGCCCCGTCGGCCAGCTCCAGGCTGCCGTTGGTGACCAGCATCCGCACCGTCTCGACCGCGTAGAGCGGCACCCCGTCGGCCCGGGCGATGATCGCGCGCACCGCCGACTCGGGAAGCCCTGGGACGAGGCCCGCGAGCAGCTCCCGCATCGCGGACTCCGGCAGCGGCTCGAGGTACTGGCTGGTGAAGTTGCGCTTGCCGGCACCCCAGGTGGGCCGTCGCTCCAGCAGCTCCGGTCGAGCGAGGGTGAGGACGTAGATGGGGACGCCCTTGGACCACTCGAGCAGGTGGTCCACGAAGTCGAGAAGCCCGCCATCTGCGAAGTGGAAGTCCTCGAAGACCAGCACCACCGGGCCGGTCGCCGCCAGGCGCTCGAAGAAGGTCCGCCATGCCCCGAACAGCTGCTCCGGCGCGACACCGGTCTCCCACCCCAGCAGGGCCAGCAGCGCCGGTTCGATCCACCGCTGCTCGTCGGGATCGGGCACGTGGGCCGCGAGCACCTCGGCGATCTTCGCCCGGGTGGTCCGCTCGTCGGCGTCCTCGCGCAGGCCGGCCCGTTCGCGGATCATCTCGCCGAGGGCCCAGAAGCTGATCCCCTCTCCGTAGGCGGGGCTCCTGCCGTCGTGCCACCAGACCCGCTCCACCAGCCCGTCGACGTACTTGAGGAACTCCCAGGCGAGGCGGCTTTTGCCGATCCCGGCGGGCCCGATCACCGAGATCAGGCGTGCCCGCTTCTCCCGGCTGGTGGCGTGGTAGAGCTCCTTCAGGAGCCGCAGCTCGTCCGCGCGGCCGACGAACGGCGCCTCCAGGGTCTCGCTCCGGTTGCGCCCGCCGCGCTCCGCGACGACGCGCAGGGCCCGCCAGGCGGGCACCGGCACGGCCTTGCCCTTGAGCGGCTGCTCGCCGACGGCTTCGAACACGATCGAGCGGGATGCGGCGCGCTGCGTCGACTCGCCGACGAGGACGGTCCCGGGCGCGGCGGCGGACTGCAGGCGGGAGGCGGTGTTCACCAGATCGCCGGCCACCATCCCCTGTCCCACCGCCCCGAGGGTCACGGCGGCCTCGCCGGTCAGCACCCCGGCGCGGGCCTGCACCGCAGGGCCCAGCGCGTGCACCGCGTCGACCAGGGCGAGCGCCGCACGAACTGCCCGCTCGGCGTCGTCCTCCCGGGCGCTCGGCGCGCCCCACACCGCCATCACGGCGTCGCCGATGAACTTCTCGACCGTGCCACCGTGCCGCTGCACCACGTCCCTGGCGAGCTCGAAGTAGCGGGAGAGCAGCTCGCGCGTCTCCTCGGCGTCCATGCCCTCCGCGAGGCCGGTGAAGCCGACCAGGTCCGCGAAGAGGACCGAGACTAGGCGCCGTTCGGCGACCGGCGCGTTCTGGACCGGGGGGATTGCCCCGCCGGCGAACGGTGCGGGGGCCGGTGCCGGACCCTCTGCGACGGGGACGGCGGTCCGCGGGGCACCGGCGGCGAGCGGGGTCGCGCACTCGGCGCAGAACTTCGCCGTCGCCGGATTGGAGGTGCCGCAGGCGGGGCAGACCTGGGCGAGCCGGGACGCGCACTCGGTGCAGAACTTGGCACCGACCGGGTTCTCCGTGCCGCAGTTCGAACAGATCACCGCCCGCCCTCACCCTTCTGCGTGGAGAGGAGGGTACCCGAACTCTCCGCGGCGTGGAGTCGGCGGTCTCCGGGCCTCGGCGGTGGCCGGGGCGTTCACGCGTGGGTGGCTCTCGCGGGGTGGTTCGCGGAGGCTGCGCGAGCTCGGCGGCGACGCGGCCCGCCCACGTGGTGCGCGATAACGGCGTTATCGTGCCTTGATGCGGAGCGGTCAGCGTATGCGCCGGCTCGCGGGGTTCGGGTGGTAGATCGAGGCCATCGACGGGCGCCTGCGGGCGATCAGGCGCGAGGACGGGACGGTGCTGCCCCTGGCCGGTCGGCTCATGGGGACCCGCGAGGCCGCTCGCTTCCTCGGGGTCCGGCCATCGAACTTCGTGCGCGATTGGGCGTCCAGGGCCGACTTCCCGGCCCCCCTGGCGTCGCTCGCGAGCGGGCGGGTGTGGCTGGCGGCCGATGTCGAACAGTACGCGGCCGCCCGTCACTCACCCAGGCCGACGCGTGAGCGGATGGTCTCGATCGCCAGGCGTGTCGCGTGGTGGCAGGCGCCGGAGCGGACGCTCGCCCGGCCGCTGGAGTTCGTCGCGCGGGTCATGGCATCGGGGACGCTCGACGAGGTTCGCGACGTCGAACAGCACTTCGGGCGGGCGGCGCTGCGCGAGGCCGTGACCAGGGCATCGCCGGGGGG
>DAIDTV010000155.1:0-319 GCA_027457005.1 Chloroflexota bacterium | reverse complement strand
CCCGCGCCTGGAACTACTGGCTGCTCGTGCTCGGGCTCGATCGGTCCACCCCGCTCCCCGCGAGGCACGTGCCGTGAGCCGCGAGCACCGGCTGGAGCGATTCGGTCACCTGCCCCGGCTGGAACCCGCCCTGGGCACCCTGCCTGCCGAGCAGCGGGGTCTGTGGCCGACGCTCGGTGACATCCCGGCGGACTTCGTGCTGTACGGCGGAACCGGCCTCGCCCTGCGCCTCGGTCATCGGGAGTCGGGCGATTTCGACTTCTTCTCGGCGACGCCCTTCGTTCCCACGGACCTCCTCGCCAGGCTCGCGAGG
The DNA here is from genome assembly GCA_027457005.1 of Chloroflexota bacterium. GTDB lineage: Bacteria > Chloroflexota > Limnocylindria > Limnocylindrales > CSP1-4 > JAJYNJ01. The sequence continues at coordinate 6 of DAIDTV010000155.1, read as the reverse complement.
CTCGGA
>DAIDTV010000154.1 GCA_027457005.1 Chloroflexota bacterium | reverse complement strand
CTGCCAGAGGGCGTCTTCGTGGGCCTGGGCGGCACCTCGTTAGAACTGGGAGGGCAGATGTCCGCGGCGGTCCGCGAGGCGGTCCCCCGGTACGTCGCGGCCATCGAGCAGGAAGTGAGCCGGCTGGCCGCCGACGAGTGACACGGCGGGCAACGTTGCCCCCGGTGGGACACTCAAACGGAGCGGCACCGCCCAAGCGCGGCACCGCCTGGAGGTCACCGTGGACCATGACCCGGTCGAGCCGAACACGCTTCGCGGCGGGGTGGCCCGGCCGAACACGATCCTTCCCGGGACCAGGGACGTGCCGGGGCGTCGGAGGCCCGAGCCAGGCCGGGACGCACCCCGGCCTGCCGCCACGACGGCGCCCTTCGGCCCGAACACCGAGGCCGTCCTCGAGCTCCTGCGAGAGCTGTCGACCATGGGCCCGATCCAGGCGGAGCGCCTGGCCCACGCGTGGCGGGTCGCGGACGGGTCCGCGCGTGCCAGCGCCCACGCCGCGGCCCAGGCCGCCGCCGAGTCGTCGGGACGGCGAGAGGCGGCCCGCGCCGCGCAGCGGGAAGCCGCCCGCTGGATCAACGAGACGGCGGGCCCGGGTCATTCGTGGATGGCCACCGAGGCATCCGCGACGGTGCAGTTCCGGGACGCGATGCAGTCGCGCCGGGATGCCTTCCCGGCCGTGGTGGATGCTGTCGCGGCCGTCGTGCTCGCCGGCGTCCTCGACCCCCGGGCCGGGGCAGTGCTGCTAGGGCCGTGGTCGGAAGCCGTGGAGTCAGGGCGAGAGCCGCCTGCCATTCCGTAGCCGGGGACGCGGAGCGGAACGATTATGGCAGCACTCCGGTCTGGACCTCCCGCGCGGCGACCGCCTGCAGGGACGGGATGAACTCGGTCCGCACGCCAGCCCAGGCGTGCCCGAACCTGTTCCACAGGAAGTCGGTCGGGTAGCCGTCGCGGGCCAGGACGCTGGCGAAGGCACTCGCCTGCTGGCCGAAGACGCCCACGTTCGGCTGCGCCGCCATCACGATGAAGAGCTGTCGACGGGTCGTGGGCGGGAGGCTGCCCGCGCTGGTCATCGGCGAGTTGGCGGCGATCAGCGATGCGACGTGACCCCAGGGCTGCCAGGCGTTGACAGTTTGGCCGCTGGCGAGGCCGGCCACGAAGTACCCGGCGAAGATGACCGCCTGGTGGAAGACCGTCGGGTGGCGCAGGAGCAGGTTCGCGGCACAGAACCCGCCCTGGGAGAAGCCCGCGATGGTGCGCGCGTTGGCGTCGGCAATGGTCCGGAAGTGGCTGTCGACGTAGACGACGACGGTGCTGGAGGCGTAGGTGTCGGCATGCTCGAGGCCGTTGAAGGAGTCCGCGCATTCGCTGTTGGGGTACGGCCCGCCGCCGAGGTCGATGAAAGCCACGATGCTGGGTGGAATGGTGCCCTGCGTGATGGCCTGGTCCAGCAGGGTCCTGACGTGGATGCCGAGGTCCCAGTTCGTGAACGCCCAGGGGACCGTGTAGACGACCGGGTATCGCTGTGCCCCGGCGTCATACCCGGGCGGCAGGTACAGCCAGACGCTCGACTGCGTCACGCGACCGGCGACCCACGGGGAGGGCAGCGTAAACCGCACGATATGGCCCTGGCCCGACGGCGGGCTCGACGCCCAGGGACGGGCGGCCGCGACTGCCCCTGGAGCGACCGTGGCCGTCGGGGCGCTCGCGCCGGCGGATGGCGCGCCGCGAGCCGGGCTCGACCCCCGACCAGCCACGAGCGGTGGGGCCTGGGCGAGCCCTCCGCCGGTCATTGCCACGTCGGGGGTGTAGTTGATCATGTCCGCGAACGTCGGCAGCGCCCCCGCGACGAGAGCGACGATCACGATGGGGAAGAGCGTCGCCGCCAGTCGCCGTCGCGTGGGCGGACCGCCGGCCTCACGGCGGCTCGCGAGGACCTCGCGTCCCAGGTCCCACCCGGCAATGAGCCAGCGGCGCACCTCGAGGGCGAGGGTGGCCATGGACCACCCGGCGACCAGCCCCGCTGCGACGACGGTGATGAGCGTTGCGGCCCAGCCACCCGGGCTGAATCCCGCGGGCCCTCGCACGGCGAGGGCGGCGGAGGTCTCGGCCAGAAAGGTCGATCCGAAGACATCGGCAAGTGCGGCGAAGGCCATGCCCAGGGGGACGGCGCGCCGGCCGCTGACCAGGGCCCCGATGCCCGCGGCCATGGCGCCGACCGTGAGCCCCGCGATCAGCGTGGCTCGGTCGGGGTCGAATCCCATCACCTGGAGCGCGTCACTCGCGCCTGCCATGAACCCGCTGGCCTGCAGCGCGGCGATCACGCCGAGGCCGGCGACGGCCCCGAGGAGGAACCGCCAGGTGCGCGCGAGGAGGCGGCGGACGCGCTCCTCGAGACCCGTGGTCCGCCACGGTGCCCATGCTCGCGCGAGTCGAGATAGACCGGTCATGGGGGCGGGGGCTCCGCGCTGCGATCTGTCCCTGGTTGTCGGGCTCATTCAAGCCGGCGGCGGGACCCGCCTCAACCAACGTCCCGTTAGGTTTCGTTCACCACCCGTCGCGCCGCCGCACGTCGCGCTCAGCGGCCGCTCCCCTTTCCACCTGCCAGCACGCCGCCAGGGGCGTCCCGTCCTTGGCCCGGCCGCGGCCCCTGTCAGCCGGCGCCGGCCAGCCGCGCGATGGCGTCCACGGTCGCGGCGGCACCGACGACACTGCCGTGCGTCGCGCCCGGAACCAGGATCAGGGTGCTCTCGTACCCGGCATCGAGCAGCGCCGCCTGCAGCGTGTCGGCGGTGCCGTGAATGACGAGGACGGGCAGCCGTGGCGCGGAGGGCGTCGCCAGCTGCTCGAACGGGTCGACCGCCGACCAGATCCCGGGTTCCGTCGCCTCGTCGCCTCCGAGCAGCGACTCCAGGTAGCCGGGGCCGACGTAGCTGTCGAACCCGCCCCAGGGCGCGCCGTCGATGGCGACCAGCGCGTCGGGGCGGAGCGACCCCTGGGCGGCGGGACAGGCCAGCTGGTCGAGCGTGAACGGCGAGGGGCTCAGGGCGACCACCTCGGCTGCCCAGGCGCCCAGCGAATGCCCGACCAGCGTGACGCGATCTGGCGAGGCGCCGTACTCGGCGGCCACGCCGCGCGCCACCCCGACCGCGCAGGCGACGTCCTCGAACGACTGCGGGTAGCCCGCACCGTCCTGTGGACGCATCTGCCAGCCCGCGGTGATGACCACGGCGCCGCGGGCCGCGAGCGGGACGGCGAGGTCCTGCAGGTAGCCGAACTGCGTCGGGTCGGCTGGACCACCGGGCAGGGCGATCAGGAGCGGCCAGGGGCCACCCTGGAGGGGAGCGTACACGTCCATGCGCAGCGGACAGGCGCTCTCCCCCGACGGGCATGAGGCCGGCCAGGCAAACGGGAGGTCCTCCCAGCGGCCGACCGACTGGGCGAGCCAAGCCGTGAAGACGGTGTCCGGTGCCGGGCGCGCCGACGACGATGGCGAGGGCGCCGGCCGTCGCGGCGCCGTGGACGATGGCAGGGTCCGGCCGACGGCGAGCGCCGACCCGGCCCGGAGACCCCCGTCGACCGAGCCCGGGGCCGGTCGGCCCCCACCGGGTGTCGCGCCGGCCGCGCCCGAGAACAGCACCGCGGCGAGGAGGACGACCGCGGCCGTCTCGATGGCCGGGACCAGCCGTGCGCGACGGACGGGGCGTGATCTCATGGCTTCGTCACGATCGGGGTCGGCGTCCGTGGGCGGTCACCAGTCGGCCGCCCAGGCGCATGCACGACGCCGAACTCCACGACCACCGGCGCAGGGTAGCCCATCGACACGCCCCATCACCACCCCAGCGCTCCGGCGTCGCAAGTGCCACGGCCCTATTGACGTCCGAGTCGCTGAAGGAGACCTGAAACCCGGACGTGGACAGTCGCGGCACCCGGCGCGTGATCGCCGGGTCAGCCGCGCGGCATGACCAGGCCCGCCTGCGCCTGGTGCCGCGTGACGGCCGCCAGGGCCGCGGCGAACGTGAGCCGCACCTGCCGCCACGAATGTCCCACGGTGCTGTCCAGGACCACGAACCGGTACCCGCCGGCGGCGAGCGCGCGCGAGAACGACGCCAGCTGGGGGCCGTAGAAGGCCTCGCCCGGGGTGCCGACAAGGACCAGGAACAGGTGCGCCCGGACCGGGGAGGGCAGCCGTCCGGCCAGGACGTCCGGCGAATCGTCGGCGATCAGGGTCGCGTTGCCGCCGAAGGGCAGGTAGGCCAGCCGGGTGTCGGGGCTCCAGGCCCCGGCCACGAAGTACCCGCTGAACGAGACGGCGTTGGCGAACAGGTCGGGATGGTGGAAGAGGAGGGTGGGCGCGCAGTAGCCGCCCTGCGAGAAGCCGACCAGGGTGCGGGCGAGGGGCGTGCGCAGGGTTCGGAAGTGCGCGTCGACCCAGGGAACCACCGTCTGCGCGACGTACGAGTCGAAGTGCTCGCGGCCGTCGGCGGAGTCGGCGCACTCGCTCGGCCGGTACGGGCCGCGCGCCTGGTTGATGAACACCATCAACGAGGGGGGCAGGGTGCCTTCGGCGATCAGGCTGTCGAGTAGCTCGCGGACGTGGATCCCGCTCTCCCAGCCGTCCCCTCCCCACGGCACCTCGTACAGGACGGGATAGCGCGTGGGCGACGACGTCCCGTACCCGGCCGGCGTGTAGACCCAGATGTTGGCCCACGGCGAGGTGCCGCCCACCCACGGGGCCGGGAGGTTGAACTGGGCGAACGATCCGCCCGGCACGGTCGCGGGCGCGGAGGGCGCCGGCGAGA
>DAIDTV010000153.1:293-4799 GCA_027457005.1 Chloroflexota bacterium | reverse complement strand
GTCCGCATCGGAGATCCCGCTGCCGCGCATCGCGTTCGACACCCAGGTCGCGGCGTACATCCTCAACGCGACGCTGCGCAGCCAGCCGCTGGTGGACATCGCCTTCGAGCGGCTGGGGCTGCAGCTCCCGTCGCCGTCGGGCGCGGAGCCGGCACATGCCGCGGCGATCGAGGCGCTGGCGGTGGCAGCCGTCCGCGGCCCCCTGCGCGACGCGCTCGCCGCCGAGTCGCTCGACCGGCTGTACGACGAGATCGAGCTGCCGCTTATCCCCGTGCTGGCCGGAATGGAGGCGACCGGTGTCGTGATCGACCGGGAGGCGCTGGCGGGCCTGAGCGCGCGGTTCGGCGAGGAGATCGGCCGGCTCGAGGCGGAGATCTACGCCGATCTCGGCCACGAGTTCAACCTGGGGAGCCCGAAGCAGCTCGAGCAGGTCCTCTTCCATGAGCTGAACCTGCCGACCGGCAAGCGCACCAAGACGGGCTACTCCACCGACGCCGCCACGCTCGAAGGGCTGAAGGGCGCGCACCCCATGATCGAGAAGCTGCTCGACTGGCGCGCCTACACGAAGCTGAAGAGCACGTACGTCGACGCGCTGCCAGGCCTGATCGATCCGGAGACGGGCCGCCTCCACACCACCTTCCACCAGGCGGTGGCCGCGACGGGTCGGCTCAGCTCGTCGGACCCGAACCTCCAGAACATCCCGATCCGCACCGAGCTCGGCCGCCGCATCCGGCGCGCCTTCGTCGCCGGTGACCCGTCACTGACGCTGCTGGCCGCCGACTACAGCCAGATCGAGCTGCGCATCCTGGCCCACGTCTCGGGCGACGAGCACCTGCGCGAGGCGTTCGCGCGCGGCGAGGACATCCATCGCGCGACCGCTGCCCGCGTGCTGCACAAGGACCCGGCCGACGTGACGTCCTCGGAGCGCTCGATGGCGAAGATGGTGAACTTCGGCATCGCCTACGGAATGAGCGACTTCGGCCTCTCGACCCGGGCGGGGATCCCGCAGCAGGAGGCCCGGGAGTTCATCACGACCTACTTCGCCACCTACAGCGGCATCAGCTACTACATGCTCCACATCAAGGACGTGGCGCGGACCCAGGGCTACGTGACCACGCTGCTGGGCCGGCGGCGCTTCATCCCCGAGCTGCAGGAGCGCAACCCCAACCTGCGGGCCGCCGGCGAGCGGATGGCGATCAACATGCCGATCCAGGGGACGGCGGCGGACGTGATCAAGCTCGCGATGATCCGGATGGCGGACCGGCTGCGGAGCGAGGGGTTCCGGGCGCGGATGCTGCTGCAGGTGCACGACGAGCTGCTGTTCGAGGTGCCGCGCGACGAGGTGGCACGGCTCGCGCCGGTCGTCCGGGAGACGATGGAGGGGGCGCTCCCGCTGGATGTCCCGCTGACCGTCGACATGAAGTCGGCCGACGACTGGGAGTCGATGACGCCGCTGCCGGACGAGCTGCCCGCGATCTGAGCGGTCCCGGCGCGGCGCCGAGCGGGCCTGCGGCCGCGCACGGCGGTCTGCGTCCGCGCAACCGGCCGGGAAGCAACGGAGGGCGGTGGGCTGGCAGGCCTCGCCGCCCTCGGGTTGCTCGGGCTATTCGGATCAGGCGTGGTGCTGCGGGTACCCCTCGTCGGAGTGGGTGCCGGGCCACCAGTGCCGGGCGTCGTCCACGGGGCGGGAGTCGGAGCCGAGCTCCGCGGCAAGCAGCACGAACGCGAGCAGGACGAGAAGGATGAACGCGAGTGATTCCATGCCATGAACTGTATTCATCGCACTTGATCAGAGCAAATCCAAGTGGTTCAATAGATGATCATGGATACTGATCATTGGCCCGACCTGGAGCTCCGTCACCTCCAGAGCTTTCGCGCCGTCGCGGACACCGGCTCGTTCCACGCCGCCGCCGATCTGCTGGACTACACGCAGTCCGCGGTCAGCCAGCACCTCGCCGCCCTCGAGTCGATCGTCGGGATGCGGCTGGTGGAGCGCTCACGCGGACGCCGCACCATCGAGCTCACCGAGCCGGGGCGCCTGCTGCTGCGACATGCGGAGGCCATCATCGCGCGCCTCAGCGCCGCCCAGGCCGACCTGCGCTCGTACGCGGAAGGCGCGACCGGCACGCTGCGGGTGGGGACGTACCAGAGCGTGAGTGCCCGCCTGCTTCCCCAGCTGGTGAGCCGGTTCGCGACCGCGTGGCCGGGGGTCGAGGTCCAGCTCCACGAGGATCACGACGACGTGGAGCTGCTCTCGTTCATCGAGTCGGGCGAGCTCGACCTCGCATTCACCGTCCTGCCACTGCCTCCGGGGCCGTTCGACGTGGTGGAGCTGCTGCGTGACCCGTACGTCCTGATGGTGGCGGCCGGTTCCCCGCTGGCGAGCCACGCCGTGGGTCCGGTGCTGCGCGAGCTGGCCGGGCAGCCGCTCATCGCGTTCCGGGGAGGCCGCACGGCGGAGCTCGCGGAGGAGCACCTGCGGCAGAACGGGTGCGAGCCGCGAGTGGTGTTCCGGTCGGACGACAACGGCACCGTCCAGGGGATGGTCGCCGCGGGCGTCGGGTCTGCGCTCGTGCCGCTGCTGACGGTCGACGCGGACGACCCGTCGGTCGTACTCGTGCCCACGGGCGTGCCGCCGCGGATCATCGGGCTGGCGTGGCATCGGGACCGTCACCGGTCGCCGGCGAACCGGGCGTTCGTCGACCTGGCACGGGAGGTCTGCGCGGCGGTGTCGGTCGAGATCCCGGGTCCGGCGGCGTAGGGCGTCCCCGGGGGAAGTGGCCCGCCTGGGCGGTGGTGCCCGTCTGGACCCCGAGTCCGGCCGCCCGGCACGCCGTGACCGCCATTGAGTACGCTTGAGCCATGCCCGAGCTTCCCGAGGTCGAGACGATCGCGCGCGAACTGCGCCCGCTGGTGTCCGGCCATGCCATCGTCGGGGCCCGGATCGACTGGCCGCGCATCGTCGCGCACCCGGACCCCGAGGCATTCGTGGCCGCGCTCCTCGGCCGCCGGATCCTCGGCGTGGAGCGACGGGCCAAGTGGCTGCTGCTCGACCTGGAGGGCGGCTCGGTGCTGGCGATCCAGGTGATGATGACGGGCCAGCTCTTCGTGGTGCCCGCCGCCGCTCCGGCTGACCGGCACGTCCACCTGTTGATCGATCTTGACGACGGACGCCAGCTGCGGCTGCGCGACATGCGGAAGTTCGCCCGCGTGGGGCTCTACCGGCGGGACGCGGCGGGCCGCGTGCTGCGGGAGGCGGGTGGACGGGAACCCGGGGACGTCTTCGCGCGCCACGGCCCCGAGCCGCTCGCTCCGGGCTTCACCCTCGCCCGCTTCCGCGCGCGCGGGCGCGCTCGCCGGGGCCGGCTGAAGCCGCTGCTCCTGGACCAGTCGTTCGTGGCCGGCGTCGGCAACATCTACGCCGACGAGGCGCTCTGGCGCGCGCGCCTGCATCCGCTCCGGACGGTGGCCACGCTCCGCCCCGACGACGAGCGCCGTCTCTACCGCTCGCTGCTGGACGTGCTGGCCGCGGCCGTGGAGCGTCGCGGCAGCTCGATCGACGACTACACGGCCCCGGAGGGGGACGGTGAGATGCAGGACCACCTGCAGGCGTACCAGCGCACCGGGCTTCCGTGCCTCCGGTGCGGGCGGCCGATGCGGCGGATCACGGTGGGCCAGCGCGGGACCCACTTCTGCTCGTGGTGCCAGCGGCTTCCGGCAGTCGACCGGGCCGGGGCGGCCTCGCTGCTGGCCGGGCTGCCCAGCCGCGGTGCCGATGGAGTGCGCCCCGGTCCCCGCTGGACCGAGCTGGCCGGGGAGGGGACGCTGGGGCTGACTCCCGACGAGGCCGCGCGCGCCGCAGCGAAGACGCGTGGCCGGGCCGAGCGCCTGCCCGCCGATACCGCGACGGCACGCGCCGAGCGCACCCGCCGCGCGGCGGAGACGCGCCGCCGCAACGCTCGAGCGGGCGCCGGAGCCTGACGTGTCCATCCTCCGCTTCGAACACGTGCGCCGCGAGGTTGGGACGTTCGTGATCCTCGACGACGTGACGGTCGCGATCGCCCATGGCGACCGGGTCGGGCTGGTCGGGGTGAACGGCGCGGGCAAGACCACCCTGCTGCGCCTTGCGGCGGGCTTCGACGAGCCCGACTCCGGCACGGTCGAGCGGAAGCGCGGCCTGCGGGTGGGAATGCTCGCGCAGGAGACGAACCTCGACGAGCGGTTCACCTCGGCACCGACCCTGCGCGCGGCCGTGCGGTCGGGCGCCGCCGAGACCGAGCGGCTGGAGGGCGAACTGGCCGCGGTGGAAGCCGCCGGCGCCGCGGCGGTGAGTTCGCCGCACTACGCCGACCTTCGCCACCGCTTCGAGGTGCTCGACGGGTACCGGCTCGATCAGCACGTTGACGAGGCACTGGACGGGCTGGGCTTCGAGCGCGACCAGTGGGAGCGGCCGCCGACCGGGCTTTCCGGGGGCGAGCAGACGCGCGTCACCACTGCGTCGAGGAA
>DAIDTV010000153.1:0-283 GCA_027457005.1 Chloroflexota bacterium | reverse complement strand
GGTGACGCGCGTCTGGGAGCTCCGGGACCGGCGCCTGGAAACGTTCCGCGGCGCGTACAGCGCCTACGCGGCGCAGGCCGCGGCGCGCGATGTCCAGCTCGCGAAGCAGGCCGAGTCGGCGCAGGACGCCACGGCACGGGAGCTGGAACTCATCCAGACCTACCGCAGCCACCGCAACTTCGCGAAGATGCACGAGCACGAGCGGCGGCTGGCCGCGATCCGGCAGGTCGAGGCGCCCCGACCGGGACGTCGGATGCGGCTCCCGCAGGGCGCCCTCGTGGGG
>DAIDTV010000152.1 GCA_027457005.1 Chloroflexota bacterium | reverse complement strand
TCCTTCGACATCACCGCCCTCAAGGTCCACGGCCGGCGGAGGATCCGCAGCGCGCGGCTCGAGGCGATCGGACAGTTCGCGAGCAGCGCCGCACACGACTTCAGCGACGTCCTGCTCGGGATCTCGATGTTCAACGGGTTCGTGCGCGAGACGCTGCCCGACGATGATCCTCGCGCGCACGACCTCGACCAGGTGGCGGCCTCGGTTGAGCGCGGACGTGCGCTCGTGTCCCAGCTGCTCGCGTTCGCGCGGGGGCACGATGTCGCGCTCGGCCCGATCGATCCGGCATGCATCGCGCGGGAATTCGGCCCCACCGCCCAGCGGATGGCCGGAGATGCGATCGAGGTCCGCGTGACGGCCGAGGGGGACCGGGGCCGGGTGATCGGCGATCGCACCCAGTTCGAGGAAGTCCTCCTCAACCTCGTCTCGAACGCTGCGCACGCGATGCCCGACGGCGGTCGGCTGGACATCGAGGTGTCCGACGGGTCCCGTCAGCAGGCAGGCGCCCCGCGCGCGGGATGGGTTCGCATCGTGGTCCGGGACACCGGCGAGGGCATGAGCGCAGAGACGGCCGCCCGCATCTTCGAGCCGTTCTTCACGACCCGCGAGCGCGAATTCGGAACGGGCCTCGGGTTGACCACCGTCCACCGGATCGTCGAGTCGTTCGGCGGGACGATCGATGTGACCAGCGCACCGGGGGCGGGCAGCGCCTTCGAGATCCTGCTGCCGCGGATGGCGGAGGACGAGGCGGTGGTCACCTGAGCCGTTCGTCGGTCGCCTGGTCGGCGACGCCATCGTAGTAGCGGTCGAGCACCTGTGCGAAGACCGGATCGTCGGGCGCGACCCGGTGGAACAGCGTCATGCACGAGCGCACCTTCATCGCGTCGGTGGGTCCGAAGATGTCCTCCGCCGTGCGCCCCTCCGTCTCCAGGATGATCCGGGCGCACTCGCGCACGCGCGCCCCGAGCACGGGATGCGCGAGATAGGCGCGTGCCTCGTCGGGCGAGCCGATGGCGAAGTAGCGGGAGGTGTCGCTGTGCCCGAGACCGGCCACCTGGGGGAAGATGAACCAGATCCAGTGGCCGGTCTTGCGCCCGCTCCGCAACTCTCCGAGCACGCGGTCGTACACGTATTCTTGGGCGGCCATGAAGCGCTCGAGGTCGTACGGCATCGGTCCATTGTGCGACCAGGAGCAGGGGAGGGCGACCCGCCGGAACGGCCGCGGCGTCGTAGGCGAGCGCGGCAGGTGACACGGCAGTGGTGACGGCCCGGGCGGACCACGGGCCTGGCGGACTCGGCGCCGACAACCTCTCGGAGCGCCGCTGGCGCGTGCTCGGAGCGACGGCGATCGGGGCGTTCATCGCTCCGTTCGATGGCAGTGTCGTGGCCATCGCTCTGCCCCGGATCGGGCCGGCCCTCCACCTCAGCTTCGTCGGGGCGCTCTGGGTGCAGCTCATCTACCTGCTCGTGCTCACGGTCGCGCTGATCCCCGCCGGACGCCTGGCGGACACGTGGGGCGGCCTGCGCCTGTACCGGATCGGGCTGGTGGTCTTCGCCCTGGCGTCCGCTGCCGCAGGGCTGTCGACGTCGACGGAATGGCTCCTCGCCGCCCGCTGCATCCAGGGCCTGGGGGCGGCCCTGCTGTCGGCGACATCCACGGCGCTCGTCACCGAGGCCTTCCCCCAGTCGGAACGTGGCAAGGCTCTCGGTCTCAACGTCACCGCGGTCTACCTCGGGCTCGCCCTCGGGCCGGCACTGGGTGGGCTCCTCACCGAGCAGGTCGGATGGCGATCGATATTCTACGTCAACGTCCCGGTGGCGGCGGCGAGCCTCGCGCTGGGCTGGGGCCTCGTGAGCAGGCGCCGCGCAGCGCGCCCGCGGACGCGGGCCGGGTTCGACCTGCCGGGGCTGGGGCTGCTGGTGATCGCCCTGGCAGCCGGCATGGCGGGGGTGAGCCTGGCCCCGATCTGGGGCTGGACGGCCCCCGCGTCGCTCGCGCTCATGCTCGCCGGCGCGACCGGTGTGATCGTGCTCGTGGCGTGGGAGTCGGGCCGCGCTGACGCGCTCCTGGACGTGGGGCTGTTCCGTCGCAGCCGGCTGTTCGCAACCGCCAACCTCGCCGCCCTCGCGAACTACGTGGCATTCTCCGCCGTCACCGTGCTCACCTCCGTGTTCCTGGAAGTGGTGAGCGGCCGGAGCCCCGAGCAGGCCGGGCTCGTCCTGGTCGCCGCGCCCGCAGCCATGGTCGCCCTCTCGTGGCTGGCCGGGCGGGCCTCGGACGTGTTCGGCTCGCGCTGGCTCTCCAGCGGCGGAATGGCCGTCATCGCCGCCGGCCTGGTGATGCTCTCGCAGCTCCCGGCCCAACCGGTCATGCCGGAGCTCGTCGGTGAGCTCGTCGTCGTCGGCGTTGGCATGGCAGCCTTCAGCTCGCCCAACACCTCCGCGGTGATGGGATCCGTGCCCAGAGCGCAGCTGGGGGTCGCCTCCGGCATGCTCGGGACGATGCGCTTCCTGGGCCAGGCCCTGTCGATCGGTGTGCTCGGCGCCCTGGCCACCTCCCAACTCGGTGCGGGCGGACAGGCCGTGCTGCTGACCGGGCACGCCGAGAGCATCGGCGCGGCCTCCGCCTACGTGTCGGGGTATCACCTGGCCATGCTGGCAGGCGCGGGCATCGCGATCGTGGGGGCGCTGGCCTCGCTGACGCGGCCGGGCCGCGTGGAGGCGGTCCGGCGCGTGGCTCCCGGGGCCTGACTCCTGGCGTGAGGCCGCAGGGGCGATGACGCGCCCCTTCCCGGCGCTGAGCGCGTCCGCCGGTTGCGCCAGCCCGTCCGGTTACTGTCGTTGTCAATGCCAGTGCGACCGACCGATCCGTGCGCCGATCCGCATGGGGAGGGGAGGGTGGCGACACTCATGCCGGGCGTCCGCAGAGGCCTCGTCGATACGGCCGCGGGCAGCCGGTGCTCGGGCTCAGGCCCGGCAGCGGGACGCGCGCGGCTGGTCAGCGCGCCAGGCGATAGCGCACGTAGACGGCCCGCGAGCTGAAGGTCCGGGACTCGATCAGCTCGAGGTCGAGCCGGCGCTCGCACTGCGGGTAGAACGGGACACCACCGCCGACCAGCACGGGGTAGACGAAGAGGCGGAACTCGTCGATCAGGCCCAGCTGGGCGGCCTCGCTGGCCAGAGTGGCGCCGCCGATCCCGATGTCGCCGTCTGCCGGCTCGGCCCGCAACCGCTCGATCTCCTCGACCAGGCTGCCGGAGGCGAGCCGGGCATTCCCCTCCACCGCCGACAACGTCGTCGAGAACACGACCTTCGGGAGTGGCCTCCAGATCGAAGCCCACTCGACGGTGTCGTAGTCCAGCGACGGGACCTGGTCGGCCGTCTCCCAGTACAGCATCGTCTCGTACAGCCGTCGACCCATCACGTGCGCGGCGAGCTCCCGCGTCTGGTCGGTGACGAAGCGAAAGACGTCCTCGTCGGGCGTCGTCCAGTCGAAGCTTCCGTCCGGGCCGACGATGTACCCGTCGAGCGAGACGCTCATCGAGTAGATCACGCTGCGCATCAGGGCCCCTCCTCGGGATCGGTCCGACATCGCGACCACCACACACCACCGACAGCCGAACCATAGGGGCCCATCGGCGCGTCAACAACCCGCTCCCGCTCCCTGGGGCGGTGAGAACGAGGTCCTTGCAGCTCAGCGATCGCGCTCGGTCCAGCCGACCAGGGTACGCGCCTGATGGTCCCATACCGGGGACACCAGATGGGCAGCGCCCATCGGGTAGCCCCTGACGGTACCTTCGCGGCCTCCCGCGCGGGCGGGGCGATGCTCTACGGTCGAGCGTGTACCACCTGCACCGCGTCCACTCCCTGGTGGCCCCCGTTCGCATGGGGCGGGGCGGATACCGCGGCAGCGTGCTGCCGTCGCTGACAGGCGGCCCGTCATGAGTGCGATCGACACGCCGACCGCCTGGGATCTTCGGCGCCGGCTTGGTATCACGGCCCCCCTCCGCGAGCAGGCGGGCGCCGCGCCCGGCGCGCTGGTGCAGCAGATCCGCGCGCGGCGGGCCGAGAAGGAGGCCGTCCCGACGGACACGCCGGCGTGGCGGGCCGCCGATCTCGCCGAGCAGGCACTCGTCGCGGCGCTGGCGCGCGGCGGCCTGACGCCCGACGGCATCGAGTGGCTGATCGGCCGCGTGCACCCGGGGCCCGAGACCTCGGCCGGCACACCGCGGAGGCCCACACCCCCGGTCGCGCCGCAGACGGACCACATCCCGGCCCTGCCGGCGCGATCGAGCGGCCGGGCGGGCGGCAGCGGCACGGCGCGCCATCGGGGCGTGCGCGCCGCCGGCACCTAGCGGCACGAGGGTCACGGAAATGGGCACGCAACCCGACCTCTACCGGGTCCTGCAGGTCGACCCCGCGGCGGAGCGCGCGGTGATCCGGGCGGCCTACCTGTGCCTGGCCAAGCAGCACCATCCCGACGCGGGGGGTGCGCCAACGCAGATGGTCGCGCTCAACGAGGCGTGGGCGGGGCTCGGCGACCCCGCGCGGCGGGCCGCCTACGACGCGACGCGGCGCACGACGCCGGAGCCGCCCACGGGGTCGGTCCGCTCGGCGCCGGACGAGGCCCGGGCGGTCTACGCTGCGCCACGCCCCGGCACCGCCCCCTCGACCGGCACGACGCTCGACTTCGGGCGCTACGCCGGCTGGACCCTGGCCGCCCTCGCGCGGGAGGACCCCGACTACCTCGAATGGCTGGCCCGGGCGCCGGGCGGACGCCAGTACCGCACCGAGATCTACGCCCTCCTCGCCGGTCGCCCCTCGGCGGCACGCGGG
>DAIDTV010000151.1 GCA_027457005.1 Chloroflexota bacterium | reverse complement strand
GCCTGGAGCCGGTCGGCCCGGGCGACATTGCCAGCGCCTGGGCGCGGAACGAGCCGCGCCCCGAGGACGAGCCGCAGACCGCCGCGGGGCGGTGATAGGCTTCCGTTCGTGGACGATAGAACGTACCGGGGCGCGCCCTCGGGTGGGAGCAACGATCCGGCAGGCCGGGCCACCCCGGGCCCGGGCGCGACGCTCGGCTCGAGCGCAGCCTTGGCCACTGGCTGGTACGGGACCGCGCGGGTTCGTGGGCCGGCCTTCCCGTGGGCGGGCGCGATCCTGGTGCTGCTCGGCGTCGCGTTCCTGCTCCACCAGCTCGACCCGCAGCTCGACGCCTGGGGGCTGGTCACGTTCGCGCTGGGCGTGGCGCTGGTGGTCGCGTGGTTGGTGGGCCGGTCGAGGATCGCGCTCTGGCCGGGCGTCATCCTGCTCGGATACGGCGCGGCGGTCCTGCTGCTGGGGCTCGGCGTGCTGTCGGGGCCCGGCTGGACCACGCTCGGCATCGGTGTCGGGTTCCTTGCCGGCTGGCTCGCATCGTGGGTCCGGGGCGGGACGAGCACCTGGCCGCTGCTGATCGCCGGCCTCTTCGTGGCCGTCGGCGCCGGCCAGCTCGTCGCGGAGCTGCCCGAGCTGCAGGGCATGGGCCGGTACGTGGCGCCGGTCATCGTGATCGGGCTGGGCGCGCTCCTCATCCTCTCGGGGATGCGACGGCCGTCACGGGGGTAGCGCCGGGATCTCGGCCCAGGGTGGTGATCGTCCCGGCCACTCGGAGCGCGACCGCTCGCCCGCCGCGTCCTATCCCGCCAGGGCCGCGTCGACCGCGGCGCGCATCCCGGCTGCGATCTCGCGGACCTGCTCGTCGCTGACCACGAACGGTGGGCCCACCATGATGACGTCGCCGTCGACGCCGTTCGCGTTGCCCGTGCCCGAGTAGAACATCAGGCCCCGGTCTCGCCCGGCGGCGAGCGTGCGCTCGGTCACCTGGCGGGCGCGGGGGAAGGGCGCCCGGGTCTCGCGATCCGCCACCAGCTCCACCGCGGCCATCAGCCCCGTCCCGCGCACCTCGCCGGCGTTGGGGTGCCCGGCAAACGCGCCGCGCAGCTCGGCGAGCAGCAGCTCGCCCTTCCGTGCGCTGGCCGCCACGAGATCCTCCTCGCGCAGGATCCGCAGCACCTCGCGGGCCACCGCGGCACCCACCACGGAGTGCGAGAAGGTGAACCCGTGCACGAAGACGCCCCTGCGCTGGATCACCTCGTACACGGACCGGTCGGCGGCGGCGAAGCCGAACGGCCAGTACCCACCGGTCGCGCCCTTGGCTGCGACGAGGATGTCGGGACGAACGCCGAACCGCTCCATGGCGAACCAGCGCCCCGTGCGCCCGAACCCGGTCATGACCTCGTCGGCGATCAGCAGCACCCCGTACCGCCGGCAGACCTCGGCGATCGCCGGCCAGTACCCGGGCGGCGGCGCGACCGCGCCCAGCGTGGCGCCCACGATCGGCTCTGCGACGAACGCGCAGACAGTGTTCGGACCTGCGGTGCTGATCACCCGATCCAGTTCGGCCGCGGCGTCCTCCGCGCTCCCGAGCGCATGCGCATCGGGATCCCCGGCGCGGTACGGGTAGGCGGCGCTGACGTGCCGGAACCGGCCCAGCCACCCCTCGTACGGCCGGCGCAGCGGCTGCCGGCCCGACAGGTCGAGCGCCCCGAGCGTGTTGCCGTGGTAGCTGCCCCAGCGCCCGATCACGATCTGCCGATCGGGCTCCCCGCGCGCGACGTGGTAGGCGCGCGCCATCTTGAGCGCGCTCTCGATCGCCTCCGACCCGCCGCTCACCGGGTAGATCGCGGGCTCGTCGAGCGGCAGGAGCGGCCCGACCTCGGCCGCGTACGCCTCGAGCGGCTCGCTGGTGAATGCGGACCCGTGCGCGTACGCGATCCGCGAGGCCTGGTCGGCCATCACGCGCGCGACCGACTCCCGTCCGTGGCCGACGTTGATGACGATGGCGCCGCCGGCGGCGTCCAGGTAGCGCTTCCCGGTGGCGTCCCAGATCTCGGCGCCCGCGGCGCGAACGGCGACGGGGAGGGGACGGGTCAGCACGCGCGGGAACACGCGGCCGGGAGCGGTCGCCTCCGGCACGTGCCGGCGCACGGTCAGTTCATCGGCGGTCATTGGGGGGCTCCTGTAGGGTCGGCTGGCCGGACGGGAGGTCTTGCCGAGATCCTACGAGGTGTGCCGGCCCGCCGCAGGTCGCCGCCGCGGAGCCGCGCCGGCCAGCAGGTGCGACCGGATCAGGCCCGTGACCTCGTCGGGCCGCTCGATGTTGGCCAGGTGGGCGGCGCCCTCGACGACGACGAAGCGGCTGCCCGCGATCGCGGCGGCGATCCGCTCGCCATGCGCCGGGGGCAGGGACACGTCGCCTGCGGCCGAGATCACCAGGGTGGCCGCCCGGATGCGGGGCAGGTCCGGGAGCAGGTCCATCGCGGCGAGCGCGTCGCAGCACCCGGCGTAGCCCTGGGCGGGCGTCGTGGCGACCATCGCGCGCAGCGAGTCGACGACGGCCGGGTGGCTCTCGGCGAAAGGCGGCGTCAGCCAGCGCGCCACGACGGCATCCGCGATCGCGCCGGTGCCCTGCGCCCGGACCACCGCCGCCCGCTCGGTGTACAGATCGGCGAGCGGGGGATCGAAATGGGCCGACGTGCAGCACAGGACGAGCCGCTCCACTCGCTGGGGCGCATTGGCGGCCACCCACGCGCTGACCATCCCCCCGATCGAGAGCCCGCAGAGGTGGGCGGTGTGGGCCCCCAGCCGATCGAGCAGGCCCAGCAGATCGCGTCCGAGGTCCCCGATGGTGTATGGCCCGCGCGGCACCGGGGAGCGCCCGTGGCCACGCATGTCGTACCGGATCACGCGAAAGTGCCGCGCGAGCTCCGGCACCTGCGGGTCCCACACCGCGAGGGTGCTGCCCAGTGAGTTCGAGAGGACGAGCACGGGCGCGCCCGGCGGCCCCTCGACAACGTGGTGGACGGTCGTGGCAGGCGTCATGCCTGCATCTTGCTCCACATCGCGCCGCGGGGTAGCAGGGACCGGCTGACCGGGCGGACAGCAGGGCCCGCTCCTTCCAGTCGGGAGCCCGGCGAGGAAGGCCTTGTCCGGTGGCGGCGCAGAGGTAATCTCTCCGGGAGCGAGGGCCGTCGGTCGCCCGCCCAGGCCAGGATCACGACTCACCCCGAGTCGAGATGCCGGGCCCGAAGCACGTGCAGGTCATGTCGCTGCTGAATCGGGAAGCGAAGGCGCAACAGCGAGCGGACGTCGTGAGCGCCCGCCCGGCGACACCCGTCGCTCCTCCGGCACCGGGCACGGCTGCCGTGCCGCCGAAGCTGGCTCCGGGGGTTGCGGGGCGGGAGCAGGTGCTGCTCGACCTCCGGCTTCGCCTCCAGGGCGAGGTCGTCGGCGCCTTCGACTCGTTGCTCGATGTCTCCGACGCGGCCGACCTTCGCGGCAGGGTCGCGGGAATCGTCGAGCGGGTCATCGGCCTGTCACAGATCGGCGTGACGCGGGACGAACGGCTTCGCCTGATCGACGAGGTGATCAACGAGATCACCGGGCTCGGGCCGCTCGAGCCGCTCCTGCTCGACGACACGATCACCGAGATCATGGTCAACGGCCCGAAGCAGATCTACATCGAGCGGCGCGGGAAGATCCAGCGCGTCGACAGCACGTTCATGAGCGACGAGCACGTGCTGCGCATCGTCGACCGGATCATCGCGCCCCTGGGACGGCGCATCGACGAGTCGAGCCCACGGGTGGACGCCCGCCTTCCCGACGGCTCGCGCGTGAACGTGATCATCGAGCCGCTCTCGCTGGTCGGACCGGTCATCACCATCCGCAAGTTCGCCGCCCGGCCCTTCACCGTGGAGGATCTCATCGGCTTCGGCACGGCGACGGCCGAGATGTTCGACTTCCTCAAGGCGTGCGTCGAGGCCCGCCTCAACATCTTCGTGTCGGGCGGCACGGGCTCGGGCAAGACCACGTTCCTCAACGTCCTGTCGTCGTTCATCCCGAACGACGAGCGGATCATCACGGTCGAGGACGCCGCCGAGCTGCAGCTGCGCCAGGACCACGTGATCACGCTGGAGGCGCGGCCGCCGAACCTCGAGGGCGAAGGCGAGATCACGATCCGCGACCTGATGCGCAACGCCCTGCACATGCGGCCGGACCGGATCATCGTCGGCGAGTGCCGCGCGGGTGAGGCCCTGGACATGCTCCAGGCCATGAACTCGGGCCAGGACGGCTCGCTGTCCACCGGCCACGCGAACACCCCCCCGGACATGCTCCGCCGCCTCGAGACGATGGTGCTCATGACCGGCTATGAGCTGCCGCTGCGGGCGATCCGCGAGCAGATCGCCTCCGCCGTCGACGTGATCGTCCACACCGCCCGCCTCAAGGACGGCTCCCGCAAGGTCGTCAACATCACGGAGGTCTACGGGCTCGAAGACGACGAGATCCTCACCCAGGACATCTTCGCGTTCGAGCAGACCGGCGTTCGCGAGGGCAGGATCGAGGGACGGCTGGCCCCGACGGGGATCCGGCCCACGTTCATGCGGCGGTTCAAGGCCAGCGGGATCACGCTGCCGCCCGGGGACTACGGCATCCCTCCCGAAGATCCGGCGCGGCCGGGGCCGCCCCCAAAGGGACGCTGGGGCGCCGGGGAGACCCACCAGGCGGCCGATCCGTCCCGGCCGCCCGTCGGCACGGGACGGGTGGTCAGCGCCGGCGGCATGGTCTACGTGTCGTCGATCGGGCCCGTGGATCCCGACACCGGCCATGTCGTCAGCGCGGATATCAAGCAGCAGACCCGTCAGTGCCTGCGG
>DAIDTV010000150.1 GCA_027457005.1 Chloroflexota bacterium | reverse complement strand
CCTCGAGCACCGCGCGCGTCACCGGCGCCCAGTCCATGCCGTCCGGCGTGCCGGTGACCCGCCAGTCGTACGCCCCGAACCAGGTCTCCGGCGTCCCGGGCACCACCGAGGAGGCGCGGAACTCGTCGATCCCGAAGTCGTTCCAGTCGACCAGGAAGACCAGGTTGGAGAGCCCCAGGCCCCAGGCAGCGTTGCGCGTCTCGTGGCTGGCGCCCGGCGTGAGACCGCCCTCGCCCTCGACGGCGAAGACGCGCACGTCCTCGCACCCGGCGAGCTTCAGCGCCAGCGCCTCGCCGGCCGCGGGGGGCATGCCGTGCCCGGAGGGCCCCGTGTTGAACTTCAGGAAGAGGGTCTTGCCCTCCATCTCGGCGTGCCCGGCCAGCCCGCCGCGGTGCCGCAACCGCAGCAGGTCCTCCCAGGTGAGCGCCCAGCGGCCCTCGTCGGGGAAGGCGAACCGGGGGTCGCCGGTCCACTCGTGCCGTGCCCGGAGCGTCTCGTTGAGCACGGCGAGGCTGGTGTAGACGAGGGGAACGGTGTGCCCGGCGGAGAGCACGAACCGGTCGGCGAAGGTGCGCCAGGGCGTGCGGATGTCCCAGCGCATGGCGCCCGAGAGGAGCAGCGCCAGGAACAGGTGCACCTTGGAGCGGCTGCCGCCGGGGTGCCCAGACTGGCGGTAGTTCAGCGACAGGTCGAGCATCTCGTCGACCAGGTCCTTCACGACCTCCCAGTCCGCGAACTGGCGCTCGGCCTCCGCGTACAGCCCGTCGACCCGGCTCAGCCCCGTCGTCTCCACGCCCAAACCTCCGCGCTACGACACCACGCACCGTCGTCGATCGGCGGTGCGATCCGCTCGACCGGGCGGACGAGCGGCCGGCCAGCGCATCCGTGCGGGACGACGCGGCCGCGGTCCGGCCGACCCATTCTGGCCCTCGGCGGTGACGGAGTCGAGCCGAAACCGCACGTGCCGCGCGACGTGGCGTGGGAGCCGCGCGGCGAGGTCAGGCCTCGACCTGCCGCCTCAGCGCCTCCTCGACGGCCGCCTGCAGGTGGACCCGATCGGGGCGCCCGGTCAGGGGCGTGACGCGGTGCGGCCCCTCCTCCTCGACCCAGTCCAGCTCGAGCCCGGGCGCGGTGAGCACGACGGGCACGTCCGGATACAGCTCGCGGAGGTTGCGGATCAGCTGGCGGCCGCCGTCGCTCTCGCCGGTGGACCACACGTCGTAGACGAGCACGTCGGCCCGCTCGGCGGCGTCGCAGGGCTCGCCCCTGAGCACCGGGCAGCGTCGCATCGACGGGCCCGCGCACTGCTCGACCTGGTACCCCGACAGGCGGAGCGCATCCACCTCCTGGTCGGCCATGTCGATGTCGTGGTGCACCACCAGGACGCGGGTCATCGCCAGTTCCTCCTTGGCACCGCGCGCCTGGGACGCCACGCGCGGACCGGATCGAGTCATTCGATGGTGGCGCCATACGGCAGGCAGGGCACAGGGGCAAACGTCCCGATTCCCAAGGGGCCGGGTGGGGCCGGTCGGGTTGGGCCGATCCCGCGGTCAGGGCTCGACGACCACCTCGAGATCGCCCCGCACCTCGAGCACCCGGGCCTGCAGCGGGGACGTCGGCGAGAACCGCTCGAACCGGAGGTCGGCCTGCGCACCCGCCACCGTGAGCCCGCGGAGCTCGACCTCGTGGACGAAGGCCGGCATGACCGGGCGGACCACCCGCAGCCGCCGCTCGAACCCGTCCGGCTCGAGCCCGAGGAGACGGTCGATCAGGTAGGGGACGCTGGCGGCCGACCATGCCTGGGGGTGGCAGGCCACCGGGTAGGACACCGGCGCGGCATGATCGCCGCGCTCGAAGCCCGCGAAGAGCTCCGGCAGCCGATCGTGGGGGAACGCGTTCGCGGCATCCACCAGGGAGGTGAGGATCCGGGTGGCCTCGCGGTCCAGGCCGTACCGCCGGAACCCCGCGCCGATCAGGGCATTGTCGTGGGGCCACACGGTACCGAGGTGGTACCCGATCGGGTTGTAGCGCCGCTCCTTCGACGACAGGGTGCGGATGCCCCAGCCGGAGAACATGTCGGGGGCCATCAGCCGCCGCATCGTCGTCTGCGCGTGGTCGTCGGGGACGATCCCCGTCCACAGCGCGTGCCCAGGATTCGAGGTGATGACCCGGCACGGTCGGACGCCCTGCTCGAGGGCCAGCGCATAGCAGCCCAGGTCCTCCATCCAGAAGGCACGCTCGAACCGGTCGCGCAGGTCGCCGGCCTGTCGCTCCAGGTCGTCCGCCCGCTCCACGTCGAGGTCGCGCCGGAACAGGTCGGCCATCAGCATCTTCGCCTGCCACGCATAGGCCTGTGGCTCCACCAGCGCGATCGGCGGCGCGGCCAGCGTCCCGTCCTCGGTCATGATGCAGTCGGTGGAATCCTTCCATCCCTCGTTGGTCACGCCGTGCCCGCCCCGCCCGCGGTACTCCAGCCAGCCGTTGCCCGAGAGGTCGGCGTACGTGTCCATCCAGCGCAGCGCGTGCTCGACCGGCTCGCGCAGCTCGCGGAACAGGGACAGGTCGCCGGTCCACGCAGCGTGGTGGCCGAGCAGGACGAGGAAGAGGGGAGTGGCATCCACCGTCCCGAAGTACCGGGAGTGCGGCACGTGGCCGAGGTGCGCCAGCTCGCCGACGCGGACCTCGTGGAGGATCTTGCCGGGCTCCTCCTCCCGGAACTCGTCCACGACGCGGCCCTGGTAGGCGGCCAGCAGCCGGAGCGTCTCGGTCGCGATGTCCGGGTCGAACGCGAGCGTCTCGATGGCCGTGATCGCGCTGTCCCGCCCGAACAGGGCGCCGTACCAGGGCAGCCCGGCGCTGAAGTACTCCCGGCCACGCGTCCCGCTGCGCAGCAGCCGGAGGTCGCGCAGCGACCGCTGCACGACGGCGTTGAGCGACGGCGCGTCGCTGTGGAACCGCGTCTGTCCGGCCATCCATTGCGCCGCGGAGCGCCGCTGCAGGTGCCTCACTCGCTCGGGGTCCGGGCGCACGGCGATCCGGGCCGCCGCGTCCTCCTCGTGTCGCTCCTCGGACACGACCAGCGAGACCTCGATGGTCGCGCTCTCGCGCGCACCCAGCGAGACGAGGTACCCGGCGCCGTGCTCCCTGCGCACGGCAGGTTCCGGGGCGAAGTGCACGCCCAGCTCCCGCCACAGGTCGTCTGCCCCCTCGTAGACGAAGGCCAGGACGTCGCCCCGCCACGTTGGATCGTGCAGGCGACCCGGCCGCTCGGCGAGCAGCCCGCGGACCTGGAAGACGTCCTGGAACCCCGCACGGAACGTGAGCGAGAGCGAGACGTCGACGGGATCGAGCGCGTAGTTCTCGATCGTGATCCGGTCGTGCAGCGCGAGCTCGTGGCCGTCCACCAGGCGGGTCCAGTGGATGCCGAGCGTCTCCTTCGGGATCACCCGGCCGCCGCGCATCTCGAACTCCGGGTTCGTCAGCTCGAGCGCCGCCTCGAATCCGATGGCCGCCCCGGCGGCGAGCGGCGTGGGAGCCAGACCGGACAGGTGCAGGTCGTAGCCGTCCAGGTAGCGGCAGTCGTGGTAGTAGAGCCCGAACCCATGGTCCTCGGCGAGCGGGATGCGGCCGGCGGGCGAGCAGAGGAAAAACAGCTCGCCGTCCTTCACCACCACGGCATCCGCGATCGGCACCACCGCCGGCTTCTGCCGAACGGCGTGGAGCAGCTCCTCGCGGGGGTCGAGGTGGGACGCGGGCATGGTCTCCGGCATCCGCGGAGCGTACCAGCGAGCGGTCCCCCGGCGCCCGCCGGCGCGGGACCCGTCGCGATCGAAGGCGCGTGGCATGTTCGCCGGGCTGCTGCAAGGCCCGTGCAACGCGACCGCCGTGGCGCCCGACGCCGATCAGGCACCGGTTCGGCGATACTGGAACGACGTAACCGGGGTGGCGATGCCGGCACACACGCGGCCGATGCGCATCGCGTTGGTCGCTCCTCCACTGCTGCCGGTCCCCCCGCGCGCCTACGCGGGGACCGAGCGCATCATCGAGGTCCTGGCCGCCGGGCTGCATCGACGGGGCCATGCGGTCACGCTGTTCGCGCCCGGCGACTCGCGCGTGGAGTGCGAGCTGGTCCCCACCGTCGAGCGGTCCCTTTGGGAACGTCCGGACCCCCCGGAGGACCCGGAGCCCTTCTTCGAGCTCACCCGGGCCCGCGTGTGGCACGAGTGCGAGCGGTTCGACGTGATCCACTCGCACCTCGAGGCACACGGGTTTCAGTTCGCCCGCGATTGCCCGACGCCGGTGGTCACCACGCTGCACGGCCGGCTCGATCTGCCCGGCCTGCCCGAGCTCATCGCGGAGTTCGCCGAGATACCGCTCGTGTCCGTGAGCGACAACCAGCGGCGCTGGTATCCGCAGGCGAACTGGGTGGCCACGGTCCATCACGGCCTGCCGCTGGAGTCGGTGCCCCACAGCGACCAGCCGGGCGGCTACCTCGCGCTGGTCGGTCGCGTGTCGCCCGAGAAGGGGGTTGGGGAGGCCATCCAGCTGGCGCGACAGGTGGGCCTTCCGCTCCGCATCGCCGCGAAGAAGCGCCGGCCGGACGAGCAGGCAATGTACCGCGAGGTCCTCGAGCCGGCCGTTCGCGAGGGGGTGGCCGAGTATCTCGGCGAGATCGAACCGCCCGAGCGCGACGCGCTCTACGCCGGTGCGCTGGCCACGCTCATGCTCGGCGCGTGGCCGGAGCCGTTCGGGCTGGTGGCGATCGAGTCGCTGGCGGCCGGGACCCCGGTGATCGCGAGGAAGGCAGGGGCGCTGCCCGAGATCATCGAGCATGGCGTGGACGGGTTCCTGGTCGACGACGTGATCGAGGCGT
>DAIDTV010000149.1 GCA_027457005.1 Chloroflexota bacterium | reverse complement strand
GGCCTGTGGCTGACCGAGGTCCTGGGCGGGACCCTCGGGTTCCTGTGGCCCAACCTGGCCGGCGGGTTCGGCGGCAAGGTGGAGATCGGCGACATCAAGGTGGTCGCCGCATCACCGGCCACCAGCGGCACCAAGTTCAGCGACGGCGCGCCCGCGTACTTCCAGCTGGCGCAGTCCTTCATCGTGATGCTCGACCCGACGCGCGGCTTCATCCCGGGCGACAACCCCCAGGGCGACGGCGCGACCACCAACGTGCGGACCCTCTGGCAGCGCTGCACGCACCTCGGCTGCAAGCCCAACTTCTGCGCCAGCAACTTCTGGTTCGAGTGTCCCTGCCACGGCTCCCGCTACGACCGGCTGGGAATCAAGGTGCTGCAGCTCGGCCCGGCGCCGCGCAGCCTGGACCGGTTCGCCTCGACGATCGACTCCTCGGGGGTGCTGACGATCGACACGGGCAAGATCACCCTGGGACCGCTGCCGGTCTCGCTCGGCCAGCCCGGCCTCATCCCGGCCAAGGGTCCGGGCTGCCTGTGAGCGGCTCTGCTGGCGGCCGGACGGGCCGCGAGCTGGAGCCGCGGGCGGCCGCCGAACCGGGCCTCGAACGATTCTCCGCGCCGGAGACCGCGCACACCGTCGGCCTCAGCGAGGAGCGCGCGGCGCAGATCGTGCGCCAGACCGGGAACGCCCGCGCGATCGCGTTCCTGGCCGTGCTGGTCATCGTGCTGTTCATCCCGATCTACTGGTTCTACGACCTGGGCGTCCCGGCGGTGGCCAACACGAGCCGCCTGGCCAAGGAGGCGCAGGCCCAGCAGGTCACCGCGATCGCGGCGGGTGAGCAGCTGTTCCTCTCGAACTGCGCACGGTGTCACGGGGACCAGGGACAGGGCGGCATCGGGCCGCCGCTCAACGACCAGGGCAAGCTCTACAACGCCGTCACGCCCGCCGGCGCTCCCGGGGCCGGCCACCTCAACCCCACCTACATCCGCAACGTGCTCACGGTGGGCGGGCGGTACGTCTGCGGTGACCCGAACAGCCTCATGCCGATCTGGTCGGACGTGAACGGCGGGCCGCTCAACTACGTGCAGATCAACGACCTGATCGCGTTCATCACCGCCAGCTCGAACCAGACCTGGGTCTACCAGCCGGTCGCCTCGCCGGGGCAGACGGCCGGCCCCTCGGCGGTCCACCACGGCTGGCGCGATCCGAGCTACACGCCACCGCCGGGGGCCACGCCGGTGCCCGCCTGCTGGCGTAACCCGAGCGGCGTCATCGGGGGCGCGGCGCCGGCCGCGAGCGCCGCGGGGGCGAGCGGTGCCGGGGCTGCGGCCACGGCCCCGGCCATCACCAACCCGGGGACCGTGCAGAACCCGCGGGTGATCAAGCTCGACGAGACCGCGCAGCTCCAGATCACGGATGCCAGCGGGCAGCCCGCGTCGACGATCTACGTCAAGAAGGGCGAGACGGTGCGCTTCGAGGTCACCAACACCGCCGGTTTCACCCACAACTTCTACGTCGGCCTGGTCTCCGACCTGCAGGCCAGCAACACCGCGAACCTCAAGGGCGTCCCGGACTTCTCGTCGGGGACCGAGACGCTCGACTACACGTTCAACCAGGACGGGCAGTTCGGCTTCGGGTGCCTGGTGCCGGGCCACTACACGACCATGCACGGCACCATCCAGATCGAGCCGTAGGCGCCCGGGCAGAGGAGCAGGAGGGAACGTGGCGGAACGGGCGTTGCCGCCGGGCGGCGGCCGCAGGCGGGCGTTCTTCGGTGCATTCGACGCCGACGGATGGACCTGGGCCGGGATCAAGGCGTTCGGATGGTTCCTGCTGCTGGTCCTCCTGCTGGGCTACTTCCCCGACCGCGCGTACTACTTCACCGTGTTCCCGACCATCAACCTGGGCGCGAACGTGGCGAGCCCGATCAACCTCTGCCCGCCCGTCAACGCCGACCTGCCCTGCCCCGCGCCCGCGGGGTCGGTAATCCCCTGGCAGGGCAATCCCGCCCAGCTGTCGCTCCCGGAGGGCCGGATCGATGCCGTGCCGATCAGCGCCGGCACGAACCTGTACCTCGCCGGGGGGCGCGGCCCGGGCGGCGCGAGCGCCTCGGTCTTCGAGACCAGCGTGAGCACGGACGGCAACCTGTCCCCGTGGAAGCCGGGGCCCCCGCTGCCGGCGCCGCGGGTGAGCGCGGCGGTGGTCTCGCTCTCCGGCACGACCCTGGTGATCGGTGGCGCCGACCAGTCCGGTGCCGCGACCGACACCGTCTACGAGGCGACCATCGACAAGGGGAACCTGACGGGGTGGAAGACGCTCGCCGGCCTGAAGCTGCCGAAGCCACTCGCCGGCGCGGTGGCGATCGCCGGTTCGACCAGCATCTGGCTCCTGGGCGGCCAGAACGCGGACGGCTCCTACAGCCGCACCGTGTATCGCTCGATCCAGGACGCCACGTCGGGCGCACTCGGACCGTGGCAGGAGCAACCGGCCCTGGTGCTGCCGCAGCCGCGAGCGCTCGCGTTCGGCGCGCAGGTCGGCAACTTCCTTTACGTGGTCGGCGGCCAGGACGCGCACGGCGCACAGCCCACGGTGTTCCGCCTGGCGCTCGATTCGAAGGGCGAGCCGGCGGTCGATCCCACGACGCACGGGGTGCTCGGCTGGAGCGCGAGCCTGCCCTCGCAGGCGCTGCCGGCGCCCCGGACCGACCCGGCGGGGTTCGTCATCAACGGCGCCCTGTACGTGGTGGGCGGTCGCGACGCGGCGGGCAAGCCCACCGACTCGTTCTACTTGGCGACCCCCGACAGCCTGGGAAACCTTCCCGGAGGGTGGCAGCAGCTTGCACAGGACAACCTGGCCGCTAGCGGGCGATCGGAACCCCGCGCGGGCAGCGCCGCGGTCGTGACCAGCGGCCACGCCTTCGTGATCGGCGGCGAGGGCGCGAACGGGCCGTCGGTGGCGACGTTCCGCAGCGACGTCGCGCCGCGCCCGCCGTTCTTCGCGCTGGGGCTCATCGGGGCGACCATCCCGGCGCTGTCGATCACCGGCGACATCGGCCAGCAGCTGGGCTACGTGGCGGCGGGCATCGTGGGCGGTACGGACTTCGTCCTGTTGATCCTCATCGGCGTGGCCTATTCAAACCGGCGCGCCACCCGGC
This sequence comes from Chloroflexota bacterium, assembly GCA_027457005.1. Classification (GTDB taxonomy): domain Bacteria; phylum Chloroflexota; class Limnocylindria; order Limnocylindrales; family CSP1-4; genus JAJYNJ01. The sequence goes on along the minus strand of DAIDTV010000149.1, from coordinate 1,732 downwards.
GCCTGTTCTCGCGGCTGACGCGCGGGCGCATCCGTCCGCCGGTCGAGGACGACTACCGGGCCTGACGGATCCCCAGCCCGATCAGGGCTCCAGCGTCCGCCAGATCAGCCGGCCGGGGCCGAGGCCGAGGGCGACGCGGACGGCGGCGCCGAAGCAGCGGGAGTCGCCCCCGGAAGCGCCGCATCGATCGCGTTCGAGATCGTCTGCAGGTCCCACGAACCCACGGCCTTCCCGTTCACGAGGATGGTCGGGGTCCGGTCGATCCCGGCCGCCAGCGCGGTCTGGGTCTCCGACTGCACCGCCTTCGTCCTGGCTGGGTCGGCCATGCACGCGTCGAATGTGGTCCGATCCAGGCCCAGCCGGCCCGCGATCCCGTCGAGGAGCGACCTGCTGAACGTGCCTCCGTTCTCCACGGGGCCCTGGTTCGCGAAGAGGTACTCCTGGTAGGACCAGAACCTGCCCTGGTCCTCGGCGCAGCTCGCGGCCAGCGCCGCCTGGACCGACTCGTCGCTGCCCGGTGTGGAGGTGGGACCCAGGAACGCCAGGTCGTGGATGACCATCCGGGCGGATCCGGGCCGCACGTACTGGTTCACCAGCCGTGGCTCCACCTGCTGCGCGTAGGCGGCGCAGTTGGGACACTGGAAGTCGACGTACACATCGAGGGTCACCTTCGCGTCCGCCGCCCCCAGCGCGCGTCCGGTGGCGAGGTCGGTGGGCGCCGGCTCGGCCGGGGCGACGATGCTGGCCGCCGCCCGTGGCTGGCTCAGCAGCACGTTCGCGGCGAGCAGCCCCACGCCGACCAGCACGGCCGCCGCCGTGATCAGCGCGATCGGGGAGTGGACGAGGGCCGCCAGGCCCGTTCCCGGTGCGGCCGCGCGACGTGCGCCCCCGGTGCCGGCCCCGTGGGCCGGTGGCCCCCCGGGTCTCCGCCGATCGCGCTCCGCGGCGCGCCGCTCTCGACGGCTTGCCGCGTTCATGGGTGGTCGCTGTGAGCTCAGTGCGGGTGCCTCCTTTCGCCTCCGCCCGCAGGGTCCGGTGGCGCAGCGGCCCCGTCAAGAACTGGATGGCCCGGTGGGAGGCGACAGCTGTCGCGGATCGCCCGCCGGACTCACGGGCGGCGGCGGACCAGCCAGCACGGTGGGCCCGAGGGCAGGCGTTCGGCCGGCAGGAGGCCGCCGGTCCTCTCGTCCGAGGCGAGGACATCGGCGGCCGGATCCCCCTCGACCAGGATCCAGGCCCCGGGTTCCAGCACGGTGACCAGCTGGCGCAGCTCCGCGACCGAGAGCGGTGCCGGAGCCTCGCCGCCTCCGCCTGCGGCGTCCCCCGGGGCAACCGCGACCCGGTAGCGACCGGCCGGGACCCGGGCCAGGTCTCCCGCCTCCACGACGTCCCAGGCGAACGGCCCGGGGAGCGGGAACTCCGGTGCCGTTCGGGCCAGCCACAGCGCAGGGCCGGGGAGGGCCCGATCGACCACCTGGGCGAGCCATGCCTGCCGGCGCTCGAGCTGGTCGTGCCGAGCCCGCCGGCGGCGCGCGTTCTGCCGGTCCGCCTCCGCGCGCATGAGCGCGACCCGCCGTGGGGAGCCGTCCGTGCCCGCGTCGAGCACGACGCACCCGGCCTCGAGAAGGAGGGCCACTCGCGCATCCGGCACCGGCTCGGACGAGGGCTGGCCCCCTGGGTCGGGCGACTCGTCCGTGTCCGGCGGCCCGGCGGGCAGCGAGCCCCCCAGCGC
>DAIDTV010000148.1 GCA_027457005.1 Chloroflexota bacterium | reverse complement strand
GGCGACTGGGGGACTGCGGCCGACGAGGCCGGGGCGGTTCGCTCTGCCCGGGCCCTGTGGGAGGCGGGCGCGGCGGTCGGCGCCGGGGTCGGCGATGGGGTCGGGGTCGCCTCCGGCGCGGTGAGCGCCGGCAGGCCGTAGGGATCGAGGGTGTTCCATTGCGTGAACACCAGCTGGCCCTGGTCGGGGACGGGCACCTGTCCCACCAGCCGCAGCGTCCCGGCCCAGCCCACCGCGTACCGGGCGGTCGGGTCCACCGACGGGAGCCAGAGCCCGGTACCGGCAACGGTGCGCCGGTCGCCGGTTCGCGGATCCAGCACGAACGACTGCGGAACCAGCACGGCCGGATTGCCGGGTTCCGCGGTGTACGTGCTGCCCACGATCCGGGATCCCGCCCACGAGGCGAACGAGGAGGCGTGGTCGGTGGTGATCGGGACCGCCCACTGGTCTCCCGGGTGCCAGGTGTAGATGTCCGGGCCGATGGAGCCGTCCGCCGGCATCGCGCTGAAGGCGAGCGTGGTGCCGTCCGGGGACCATGCCGGGGATGCCCCCGTCGGTATCACGTCCGCCAGGATCGGCTGCGCGAGCACCGGCGGAAGCGTCGCGATCCCGACCGGACCCCCGAGCGCGCCGGAGGAGGCCGGCCCCGCACCGGCGCCGCCGCCCGCGACGGCGCTCGATATGGCCGGCGCGAGCGTTGCGCTCGTTGGCGATGCCGTGGGGGAAGGGGATGCGGTGGGCCGCCGCGTCGCATTCACCGAGATGGCGGGTGACTTTCCAGCGTGCTCGCTCGGCGACGGATGCAGGGTGGAGGTGACGGTCTTCGGTTGAACCAGCGGCGTTGCCCGTCCCTTCGCGGCCGGCGACGCAGAGTGCCGTGGGGCCGCGCTCGCGCTCGATGGTGCGGCCGCAGACGCTGATCCCGTGCCGGCAACGGCAGCCGGGGATCCGAACGGGCTGGTCGGGGCGCCGGAAGCCGGGCTGCCGCCGCCCAGGTCGACCACGTAGTACGTCGTGGCGGTGCCGGTGCCCGGCCTGGCCGCGATGGCCGCGTGCCGGCCCGCCGGGTCGAACGCGAGACCGCTCACCGCCGCCGTCTGGGGCATGCCGACTACCTGGTCCGCCTCGGGTCCGAAGTTCGCGCACGAGATGTTGCCCGCCGGGCACGCGCGGTCGAGCCGAGCCCGGTACAGCCGCACCACGTTGCCCTGGATCCCCACGAACGCCAGGTCCACGGGGGCGATGGCGAACGGGGTCGCGCCCACGTTGGGTACCGGGATCTGGACGGCCGGCCCCACCAGCAGCGCGCCCACCACCGCGACCAGCGCGACGGTGAGCAGCGACCCGAACGCTACGCCGTTGCCGCGCCTCGCGCCCCGCAGTCGCGGCACGGGTGCCGCCCTCGGTGGCCGGACACGGCCGACCTCGACCTCCAGCGCTGCCAGCGTCCGTGCGGGGAGGTCGCGCGGCGGCACCGGAGCGGCCAGCAGACGGATCGCGGCCCGGTTCGCGTGGTACTCGGCGTCGACCTCGCGACACGAGGCGCAGGACGCCAGGTGCGCGGCCAGCGCATCCTCCCGCGGCGGCTGGAGGGGGCCGTCAAGCCGTTCCGCCAGCCACTCGCGCGCCCGCTCGTGGGTGAGGCGCTTTCCACGGAAGGGCGGCATCATCGTCCCTCCCGGCGGTCGGTGCCACGCCCTGCCCCGGCGACACGCCTTGCCCCGGTCATCGCCGCTCCTCCGAGCGTCGTGCCGGGTTCACGGTCGCGCCCTCAACCCGCGGCGACGCGGTGTCGGCCGGGACGGGGCGTGACTCCGCGGAAGTCCGCCGCTCTTCGGCGAGCGCCACCCGGAGCGATTCGCGGGCCCGGGTCAGCAGGGCCCGCGCAGCCACGTGCGTGACCCCCAGCGAGGCGGCCAGCTCGGCGCCCGACAGCTCGTACACCTCGGCGAGGATCAGGGCGCCGCGCTGGCGATCCGGGATCCGCGCGAGCGCCCGCTCCATCTCCCCGGAGAGACGCGACCGCATCGCGGTCTCCTCGGCGGAGGGGGCCGTCCCGCGCGACTCGCCCGCCCAGGGCACGAAGCGGATCAGCCTGCGCCGGCGCAGCTCGTCGAGCGCCGTGCGGCTGGCGATCTGGAAGAGCCATGCCCGGGCACGATCGGGCGACTCGAGCGTACCGAGCGCCCGGAAGGCCTTGACGAAGGTCTCCTGGCTGAGGTCCGCGGCCAGGTCGTCATCGCGCACCATGCGGGCGAGGAAGCCGTAGATCTCGGCATGGTGCTGCGCGAACAGCCCCTCGATGAACGCCTGGTCGGACGTCCGCTCTGCGCTCACCGCGATCCCCAATCGCGGGAGCAGTAGGTCGATCGATGCCACCCTTGCCTCTGCCGGCGAGTCCCAGCGGACGAACCCGACGGTCCGGGGGCCTTCACGGCCGGTGCGGCACGCCAGAACGTCCCGTGTCTTGCGGCCCTGTGACGGTCGGCGGCGGCAGGCTGTGACGCGGAGCGCGCCTCCGGGCAGGCGAGGCGGCGGGCGGGCCGGCTCACGGCGACCACTCCGTCCGATCGAGTCCGGCACGCGATCGGAGCTCCGCCACCGCCTGTTCAGGGCTCACCGGGTTCACGGGAAGCCCGGTGCCCAGCTCCAGCCCGCCGATCTCGCGAAGGCGCGGGTGGACCTCCCAGTGCCAGTGGTACGTCTCGTCGACCCGCTGGTGGAGCGGCGAGGTGTGGAGCACCAGGTTGTACGGGGGGGCGTCGAGCGCGTCGAGCAGCCGCAGGACCTTCTGCAGCGTCTCCGCTGCGCTCGTGAGCTGTGCGTCCGAGGCCAGCCCGAAGTCCGCCTGGTGCTGACGGGGTACGACCCACAGCTCGAAGGGCGAGCGGGACGCGTAGGGCGCGAACGCGACGCTCGCGGCATCCTCGAAGACGAGGCGCTCGCGCGAGGCGACTTCCTCGCGGACCAGCCGGCAGTAGGGGCAGACGCCCTCCCGGATCACGAAGCGGGCCGAACCGCCCAGTTCCTCGCCGACGCGGTGCGGGATCTGGGGCAGGTCGTACACGTCGAGGCACAGGTGGTTCGTGAGCGCCCCGGCCTCCCGGCCGCGGTTCTCCACGACCTGCACGTACTCGGTGCCGCCGCGCGCCCGCGCGTCCACGATGATGCGGCGCGCCAGCTCCAGCATGCGGATGACCACCTGCGGCGATTCCGCCGCGAGCGTGCCGTGATGCTCGTGGGGCGCGACGATGGTCAGCCACGCGCCGACGTCCGCCACGAGCCCGAGCCCGGGCTGCGCCTCGCCGTTCCGCGCATCCCGCTCGTCGCCCGCGACGCGGAACGCATGGCCCCGCAGGGTCCGGATCCACGGCTCCGCCATGCGCACGGCGGTGCAGTTCTGGCACTCCCGCCCGGCGAGCGACCGGGCCTGCCGGGCGAACCGGGGGGCCTCGTACGCCCGGTCGACCACCACGGCGACCCACCACCCCGTGATGGCATCCCTGCGCAGCTCGAAGACCCCGCCGGCCATGGGTCAGCCCGTCCCGGCAGGGCCGCCGGCCGGGCCCATCCAGTCGGCGGCGGCCGCCCCGCCCAGCGTGACCGCTTCGCCGGTCGTGGCGGGTTCGTCGCGCGGGACCAGCGTCTGCGCCGCACCCGTGTGAGCGCGAATGCCCCGGGTCTCGTCCGGCTCGAGCAGGCGCCGGAACGCGGCCGCGAATCGCCGTCCCGCCACCTCGACCGATTCGGTGGAGGGCGCGCTTAGCGCCGGCGGCCAGCCGCGCTCGCGCGCGATCGACGTCACGCCGATCGACGTCAGCCCGCACGGGTTGATCAGTCCGAAATCGTCCAGGTCGGTGGTGACGTTGAGCGCGATGCCGTGGTAGCTCACGTCCTGCTCGACGCGGACGCCCAGGGCTCCGAGCTTCCGGGGCAGGGCGGAATCGGGGTCGCACCAGGCCCCGGGATAGCCCTCGCGGCGTGCCGCTACGACCCCGTAGGAGGCGGCGGTCTCGATCATGGCGGCCTCGAGCAGCCGGACGAACGGCCGGATCAGCAGGCCCCGCTCGCCGAGCTTCACGATGGGGTAGGCGACCAGCTGCCCGGGGCCGTGGTACGTGACCTCGCCGCCGCGCTCGACCCGGATGACCTCGACGCCGATGCCGGCCAGGTAGTCGACGGGGACGATCACGTGCTCCTCGGTGGCGTGGCGGCCCAGCGTCAGCACGCGGGGATGTTCCAGCAGGAGGAGCGTGTCCGGCACGCGGTCCGCGGCGCGGTCGGCGACCAGGCCGTGCTGGAGGGCCCAGGCCTCCCGGTACGGCACGCGTCCCAGCCATCGCACGTCGAGCGTCATGTGAGGACGATACCAGCGCCGTGTCACTCCGGGATTGCGCCCGCTCGGCCAGTCCGGGGGGGGCCCTACGTGCCGCCGGCCCCTCGCTGCGGGCGGGGCTACCATGCGCCGCACAGGAGGGCTCGACTCGATGGACACGACGACCGGGACCGAGGCGTTCCTTCAGGCTCGCGACTTCCTCCTCCGCCATCGCGCGGACTACGCGACCGCGTACCGGGACTTCCGCTGGCCCGTGCTCGACCGGTTCAACTGGGCCCTGGACTACTTCGACGTGGTCGCCCGGGGCAACGAGCGCCTGGCGCTGTGGGTGGTGGCAGACGACGGCAGTGAGACCAGGCTCACCTACGCGCAGCTTTCGGAGCGTTCCTCGCGGGTCGCCAACTGGCTGCGCGGGCTGGGTGTGGCGCGTGGCGATCGCGTGCTCCTGATGCTGCCCAACACGCCCGAGCTGTGGGAGCTGCTGCTGGCGGCAATGAAGCTCGGAGCCGTGATCATCCCGGCGACCACGCTCCTGACGCCGGAGGACGTGCTGGAC
>DAIDTV010000147.1 GCA_027457005.1 Chloroflexota bacterium | reverse complement strand
GCCCACCACGTACTACCTGACCATCGCAGACGCGCCGATCCGGCAGCACAACGAGCTTTCTCACGTGGAGTTCGTGCCGCTGCACGACGTCTCCGCGTTCGCGATGGGCGACCCGCTGGCCGGGCTGGCCGACGGCGGCACGGTCTTCCTGCAGACCCCGCTCGCGGATGCCGCCGAGATCTGGCAGTCCGTGCCCGCCGAGGCGCGGGCCCAGATCCTGGCCCGCAACATCCGGGTCACCGCGCTCGACACCGCCGCCCTGGCGGCGGAGTTCGCGCCCCGGCCGGACCTCGTGGTCCGGATGCAGGGCGTGGCCCAGGTGGGTGTCTTCCTGCGCGTATCGCCGTTCGCCGCGCGGGCCGGCCTCGATCGCGACGAGCTCCTCGACGCCGTCCACAAGCTCCTGCCCCGTTTCTTCGGCAAGCGCGGCGGCAACGTGGTCGAGGCGAACTACGCGGTGATCGAGCGGGCATACGACAGGCTCATCGATGTGACCGCGGCCATCGGCGGCGAACCGGTGGCGGCGGCCGTCCTGGAGGCGTCCCGATGACCGAGAACGTACCGCGCACGGTGGGGGAGCTGATGCACGGCGAACCCATCGTGGTGCGCGCAGACGCGCCCCTCTCCGAGGCGGCCCGGCTGCTCGACCAGCATCGCATCCACGGCCTGCCCGTGGTCGACGGCGAAGGTGCCCTGGTGGGCGTGGTGAGCCAGACCGACCTGGTTCGGGCACGGGCAACCGACCACCTGTGGTCGAGCTGGCCGGGGTTGTCGGTGCGCCATCTCATGACGTCTCCGGCCCTGACCTGCCGCGTGGACACCCCGGTGCAGGAGGCGATCGGGCTCATGGAGCTCAACCGCGTCCACCGCCTGGTGGTGGTGGACGAGCAGGGACGCCGGCCCGTCGGGATCTTCTCGACCACCGACGTCGTTCATCACCTGGTGGGGGCCCCCGATGCCTGAGCAGCTGCTACCCGTGATCGATGCCCCCGGAGGCCCGCTGAGCGAGGAAGAGCACGCCGCGCGTGCCCAGGCGATGGAGGTCGCCCCCGTCGTCTTCGACGTCGAGGCGTACGTCGAGGACTTCAACCGGTCCGTGGTCGGCGCGTACCGCCGCGGCATCGCCGACGTGGAGCTGCCGGCGGATTCGGGCGTCGCGCGCAGCATCATCCCGCCGGGAACGGCGGCGGTGCGCGACTTCAGCAACCTCTCGGCGCACATCCCCCAGTTCATCGCCGAGCAGTGCGTGGGCTGCATGGCGTGCGTCAGCGCCTGCCCGGACACGGCGATCCTCGCGGTGGCCGTGCCCGAGACCCGGCTGGAGCCGGCGATCGGGGCGTTCGCGTGGAAGCGCGCGGACGGTGCGCGGACGGCCGAGACCGCCAGCTCGCACTTCGTGCGGACCCGGAAGTACGCGGATGTGCCCGCCCGCAAGGGCATCGAGCCCGCCATGTTCGGGATCTTCGTGGATCCCCAGCACTGCAAGGGCTGCGCCGAGTGCGTCGACGTGTGCAAGGCTGAGGGCCACGACGCGCTGATCATGATCGACAAGGTGGCCCAGGAGCCCTCCGGCGACAGCACCCTGGAGCGCTACCGGCGCGACTTCTCGTTCTTCCGGAGCCTGCCCCCCACCCCGCCTGAATACCGGAACGAGAAGGCGCTCGCGGACCTGATGCTCGGCGAGCAGGCCCTGGGGTACGTGGGTGGCGCCGGGTCCTGTGCCGGATGCGGCGAGGCGTCCGCCATCCGCATGCTGGTGGCCGCCACCCGCCAGGTCCACGGCGCGGACTCGATGGGGATCGTCGCCGAGACCGGCTGCAACACGGTGTACGGCAGCACGTATCCCTTCAACCCGTACCTGGTGCCCTGGACGAACTCGCTGTTCGAGAACGGACCGGCCGACGCGATGGGCGTGCGGTTGCGCTGGGACCAGGCCGGCCACCCGGAGCGCCGCCTGTGGGTCTTCGGGGGCGACGGGGCGATGTACGACATCGGCTTCCAGTCGCTCTCGCGGATGGTTGCGTCGGGCGCCGACATCAAGGTGCTCGTGCTCGACACGCAGGTGTACTCGAACACCGGCGGGCAGTCCTCCACGGCGTCCTACGGCGGCCAGGTGACCAAGCTCTCGGCGTTCGGGAAGGCCATCCACGGCCGGCCCGAGCGGCGCAAGGAGCTCGGCCTGATCATGATGGCCCACCGCGACGTGTACGTGGCGTCGACCACGCCCGCGCACTACAACCACTTCTATCGCGCGGTCATGGAGGCCAACGAGTACCCGGGGCCGGCGGTGATCGTCGCCTACACGCCGTGCATGCCGGAGCACGGGATCGCCGATGACGCGGCAAGCCGGCAGGCGAAGCTGGCGGTCGACTCGCGCGCCTTCCCGCTCTTCACGTACGACCCGCGCCGCGGCGAGACCATGGCGAAGCGCCTCTCGCTCCAGGGCAACCCGAACGTGAAGGAGGACTGGTCCAGACTCCCCGACGGGACTCCGTTCGACTTCCTGGACTTCGCAAAGACCGAGGGCCGGTTCTCGCAGCACTTCCGTGACGGCACGCCGTCCGCCGAGATCCTGGCGACCCGGGACGAGCGCCTGGAGTACTGGCAGCTGCTGCAGGAGCTCGCCGGGATCCGCTGACCAGGGGACCGCCGGGTCCCGAACCGCGAATCTTCGGAACGGCCGGGGTCGCTCACCACCCCGGCCGTTCGCTGTACCGCGGGCCCGTCAAGCCGGGACGGCCGCCCCCTCCACCGCCGCCAGCCCCAGGTCGAACGCCCGCAGGTCGATCTCGAGCGCCTCCGGCCGCTTCTTGCCGACGATGTCCCGCAGCGCCCCCCGCACGCTCTCGGCCCGGACGATGCCGGTCCGGCCGACCAGCGCGCCGAGCGCGACCACGTTGATCAGCCGGTCGTCACCGGCCTCCCGCGCGAGCTGGGTGCAGCGCACCCGGATCTCGTCGATGTCGCCACGTCCGGCCGACGCCTCGACGAGCGAGTCGTTCACCACGAGCACGCCGCCGGGGACGATGGTCGGCCCGAACTTGGCGAGGGAGGGCGGGTTGAAGGCGACCGCCATGTCGGGGTGATCCACGATCGGCGAGCCGATGGGCTCGTCGCCGATGATCACGGTGCAGAACGCGGTGCCTCCGCGCATCTCCGGGCCGTAGGAGGGGATCCAGATGACCTGGGACCCTTCGTCCATGGCGGCCTCCGCCAGGACGTGCCCGGCGAAGAGGATGCCCTGGCCGCCGAACCCGGCGAAGACGATGGAACGCTCCATCGTTCAGTCCTCCTTCGCGCTCTTCGGCCGCGCCGGCTCCATCCGGTCGACGAGGACCCCGAGCGGGTAGGTCTGCACCACCACCTCCTTGAGGTGGCGCATCGACTCCTCGGCCGTCATTCCCCATCCCACGGGGCAGTTCGACAGCACCTCGACGATCGCGAACCCGGCGCCCCGGATCTGGGCCTCGCACGCCTTCCTGATCAGCGCCTTCGTCTTCCCGATCGACGAGGGGTCGGCCACGGAGCCCCTTGCGGCGAAGGCCACGCCCGGCAACACGGCCAGCATCTCCGTCATGGGTACCGGGTAGCCCGCCGTGCGCACGTCGCGCCCGGTCGGCGAGGACGTGGTGCGCTGCCCCACCAGCGTGGTCGGCGCCATCTGTCCTCCGGTCATCCCGTAGATGCCGTTGTTGACGAAGATGGCGGTGATCAGCTCCCCCCTGGCCGCGGCGTGCACGATCTCGCCGGTGCCGATCGCCGCCAGGTCCCCGTCGCCCTGGTAGGTCAGCACGAACGCACCGGGCCGAACGCGGCGGATGCCGGTTGCGACGGCCGGCGCGCGGCCATGCGGGGCCTCGCACCAGTCGTACGCCAGGTACTCGTAGGCGAACACCGAGCAGCCCACGGGCGCGACGGCGATGGTGCGTCCGTCGACCCCCAGGTCCTCGAGCACCTCCGCCACGACGCGGTGCACGATCCCGTGCCCGCAGCCCGGGCAGTATCGCGTGGAGACGTCGGTGAGGCGCTCGGGCCGCTGGTAGATGACCCGCGGCGCCGCGGGGGCGATCGCGGTCATCGCTTGCCTCCTTCGTGGCGCTGGTGGCGTTCCGCGGGACCGTGGAGTCCGCGGCCACGCCGCTTGTGCGCCTGCGCGGACGCCACCGGCACCGTGTACCAGAGTGGCTGCCACGCGTCGTCGCCAAAGATGCTCAGCGCCTCGTGGCCCGTCTCGGGCTCGGGCATCGGCTCGTGCGGGTGGACGTGTTCCTCACCTGATACCGGGGCCGGCGGCCTGCGCCGCGCGCGCTGGGCCCGACGTGAGGGGACGCCGGTGGCCGCCAGTTCGTGGAGCGCCTCGACCACCTCGTCCGGCGAAGGCACCATGCCGCCGGTGCGCCCGTCGAACGTCACCGGGACCCGGCCCTCCACGGCAAGGCGAACATCCTCGACCATCTGCCCGGCGGAGAGCTCGACCACGAGCATTCCGCGGACGCGCTCGGCCACCCGGGCCAGCTCGGCGGTCGGGAAGGGCCACAGCGTGATCGGCCGGAACAGGCCCACGCGCAGCCCGGCGCTTCGGGCGCGCGCGATCGCCGTCCGCGCCACCCGTGCGGCCGTGCCGTACGCCACCACCACCAGCTCCGCGTCGTCGAGCCGCTCACCGGTCCAGCGGACCTCGTGCTCGGCGATAGCGCGGTATTTCTCCTGGAGGTGCTGGTTGTGCTCCTCGAGGTCCTCGGGATCCAGGTGGAGGGAGCGCACGACCCGCGGCGCCCGCCCGTCGGCGCCCTCGAGCGCCCACGATGCCTCGAGGCGGGGGGGCGTCCGGAAGCGCTGCTCGACGGGCTCCATGGCCTGTCCCATGATCCCGTCGGCCAGCATGATCACGGGCGTCCGG
>DAIDTV010000146.1 GCA_027457005.1 Chloroflexota bacterium | reverse complement strand
CGTGTCCCAGCGCCGCTCGCGATACCCGTTGCGGCGGGTCAGGCGGTGCTCCGGGTCGCGCTCTCCTGTGCGGCACCCCCGTGAGCTCGGTGACCTCGGCCTCCATGACCGCCTCGGCCAGCGCGCGCACGCCCTCGCGCAGGAAGTCGACGTCGCCATCCGCGCCAGCCTTGCGCAGCAGCTCGAGCAGGCCCATCCTCTCGTCGGCCATCGTGGTGTCCTTTCGTGTCGTCGGTTCCTACTCCAACGACGCGAGGATGACGCGGTGGCCACTCTCATTGCTGGCCACCCCGCGCTGTGACACCAAGTCTGGGGACACGACCTCTGGCGCTGGCATGCGGCTCTGGCGGAGCTATGCGGCACCGGCGCGGGCATGCGGCTCTGGCGCGGGCATGCGGCTCCGGCGCGGGCATGCGGCACCGGCGCGGGCATGCGGCACCGGCGGAGCTAGTGTCCCGATTCGTAAGTGGCTGGGCGCTTGCGCACGGCCGTGGCGAGGATCTCGTCAGCGGTCCTGATCCAGACGAACGGGCTCGAGCCGGCGTTCCAGGATCGGGTGAAGGCCTCGATCATCGCGATGAGCTCCTTGACACTGCGGAAGCTGCCCCGCCGGATCGCCTGGCGGGTGAGGATCCCGAACCAGGTCTCGACCTGGTTCATCCAGGATGCGCTGGTCGGGGTGAAGTGGAACGTGATCCGCGGGTGGCGGGCGAGCCAGGCGCGGACCTCGGGGGTGCCGTGGGTCGACACGTTGTCGAGCACGACGTGGAGCTCGCCCTCGGGATACGTCCGGGCCACCCGGCGCATGAAGGCCAAGAAGTCGTCACCGGTGTGGCGGTCCCGGGTGTCGGTGGTGACCCTGCCGGTGCCCACCTCGAGGGCCGCGAACAGGCAGGTCGTCCCGTGCCGCTCGTAGTCGTGGGTGTGGCGCTCCACCTGGCCGGGTCGCATCGGCAGCATGGGCTGGGTCCGGTCGAGCGCCTGAATCTGGGTCTTCTCATCGACGCTGAGCACGATCGCGCCGTCGGGCGGGTCGAGGTAGAGGGCGACCACGTCGCGCACCTTGGCCTCGAGCGCCGGGTCGGTGCTGAACTTGAACGTCTCGGTCCGATGGGGCTTGAGGCCGGCCGAGCGCCAGATCCGCCACACGGTCGTCTCGCTCATCGCGAGGCGCTGCGCCAGCCGGCGGACGCTCCAGTGCGTCGTGCCCGCGGGCGGTGGCTGGAGCGTCAGCGCGATCACCCGGTCGCGATCCTCTCGCGAGTAGGTCGGTGGACGCCCCGGGCGAGGCTCGTCGGCCAGGCCGGCGAGGCCCTCGCGCTCGAACTTCCCGCGCCACAGCAGCACGGTCATCGGCGACACCTCGAGGTCCGCGGCGATGGTCCGATTGGGCGTGCCCGCCGCGGCCCGCAGGACGATCTGGGCCCGTTGGGCCAATCGCTGCTCGGTCGTGCCCGCTCGCGCGAGCGCCCGGAGCGCCTCGAGATCCGACTCCTTGACCGACAGGGGCGGCGCGGGACGATTGGCCATGCGGGACAGCGTAGCTGCGCTCACTCTAAGCGTCCAGCTACTTCAGCAACGGAACACTAGGCGGCACCGGCGCGGGCATGCGGCGTCGCCAGATCGTCTCGACCTCGCACTGCGCGATCGCGCGGTCGGCAGTCAGGATGGCGAGCCCCTCAGCCTCCATGGGCAGCCGCGACGTCGCCGATGATGGCGGCCAGCTCGCGGGGCCGTGACCACATCGGCCAGTGGCTCGTCGGCAGATCCACCCACGTCACGTTGCGCAGCTCCCGGATGCCGGCCAGCCACTGCCAGTCGTGTTCGCTGGCATAGGTCCTGTACTGCTCCGAGGTGTATCCGGTGCAGATCATGGTGCTCGGGATGTCGCAACGCGCGTCGTTCGTCAGCTCGGCGCCCTCGCGGAGGAGCGCGCCCGGCTCGGGGACGGCCCGGCGCCGGAACGTCTCGAGCTGCGCCTCGCTGAGCCCGTCGAGGTTCTCCTCGGCGGCGAGCTCGTCCCAGTTCAGCGGCCGCTCGACGCCGCCGAAGCCGGGGTCCAGTGCGCCCTTCCCGGGCGCCGTGTCCACGTAGACCATCGCCGCGATCCGATCGGGAATCCGGTCGCTCGCCGCGTATCCCGAGAAGCCGCTCGCGCTGTGGACCGCCAGGACCACCGGCCGGCCGGCCGCCTCGACCGCCGCGCAGATCGCGTCGACGTGGTCGGCGAAGGTGACCTTCGACCGGTCCGCGTCGGCCGCCTCGAGCCCGGGCAGCGTGATCGCGGTGACCTCGTGGCCGTCGGCGCGCAGGATGCCCGCCACCTCGTCCCATGCCCAGGCCCCGAGCCAGAACCCGGGAACCAGGATGACCGGTGCGCTCGCCATGGCTCGAACCCCCTGTGCGCTGGCATGGGCGATGTGCCGTGCTCGCCGCATGATGCACGGTGATCATGACGGGCCATGGCAGGAATGTCGCGGGCGCGCCTGCGAACGCCTGCTCGCGCTCTCCTCCATTCACGACCCCTCGCGTCGGAGCTGGGCGCGCAGGCGGCCGAGCGCCAGCTGCGCATAGGCTTCGCGGCGGTTCACGGCCCCTCGCGGCGGAGCTGGGGACGCAGGCGGTCGAGCGCCCGCTGCGCATAGGCCTGGCGACGGTTCGCCACCCGGACGACCAGGACGAGCAGCCGGTCGTCGTTCACCTGGTACAGCACGCGGTTGTCCCCAACCCGGATCCGGTACACGCCCTCCGGGATGCCCGCGAGACGCCTCGCCCCCGTCGGCCGCGGGTCGGAGGCCAGCGCCTCGATCGCCGCGACCACCGTCCGCCGCGCGGCCCCCGGCAGCGCCTCGAGCTGGCGGACGGCCGACGGCAGGAACGCGACGGCATACGCCACGGGCTACAGTCCGAGGCGCGCGCGGACTTCCTGCAGCGGGACGGGCCGTGCGTTCGCCGGATCTGCCAGGGCCTCTCGCACCGCCGCGAGATCGAGCTCGTCCTCCAGCGCGTCGAGCAGCGCGGCATCCGACGCGGGCACGAGAGCGGCCACCTCCTTGCCGTGACGGACGAGCACGATCCGCTCGTGGCCGTACGCCACGCGGTTCACGAGCTCGCTCAGCTCCTCGCGTGCCTCCGATACCCTGACGCTCGATCGGACTGGAAGGCCATATTCGTTCATTTCGTACAAAAGGTACTATCGGGCCGGTTCCCCGTCAACGGGGTCTTCCGGAGGCCGCTGCCGGCGCACACGGCGGTGACCGCGAAGGCGTGAGATGCAACGCCGAGTGCGTGTGACAATCGTCACACGCAACGGGCGCTTCGGCACTGTCGGGCAGACGGCCGCCGGCCTGTACTGACGCGAGTCCAGGAGACCCGGCCAGGGCGGCGCGCCAACGCTCCCCGCCTGCGAGGTGGCCCGGTCCGCGGGATTGCAGCCTCGACGGGAGGCCTGCCATGACCCCGATCATCGAGACGGAGCGGCTGACCAAGTACTACGGCCGTCACCGCGGGATCGTGGACCTCGATCTCGCGGTGCACGAGGGCGAGGTCTTCGGCTTCCTCGGCCCGAACGGCGCGGGTAAGACCACGACGATCCGCCTGCTCCTCGACCTCATCCGACCCACCAGCGGGCGCGCCCGGGTCTTCGGCATCGAGACGTCGGCCGACCCGGAGTCCATCCACCGTCGGCTGGGCTATCTCCCGGGCGAGTTTGCCCTCTACGACCGGCTCACCGGCGGCCAGACGCTCGAGTACTTCGGGAACCTCCGCGGCGGCGTCGACGCGCGGTACCGCGCGGACCTGGTCGCGCGCTTCGACCTGGATCCCACGCGCCGCTTCCGCGAGTACTCGAAGGGCAACAAGCAGAAGGTGGGGCTGATCGTCGCCCTCCAGCACCGGCCCGCGCTGCTCGTCCTCGACGAGCCCACGGCCGGCCTGGACCCGCTGGTCCAGCAGACGTTCTTCCAGCTCCTCCGGGAGACCGTGGCGGATGGGCGTACCGCGTTCCTCTCGTCGCACATCCTGTCCGAGGTCGAGAAGACCTGCGATCGCGTGGCGATCATCCGCGAGGGACGGCTCGTCGCGGTGGACCGCGTGGATGCGCTGCGGGACCTGGCCCACCACCAGGTGGAGCTGCGGTTCGCGGACGGCGCCCCCGCCGAGGCCTTCGCCGGCCTGCCCGGCGTGAGCGACGTCGTGGCCGAGGATCACACGCTCCGGTTGCGGGTCACCGGGCCGATCACGCCCATCGTCCGCGCCGCCGCGCAGTACGACCTGGTCGACTTCGTCTCCCGCGAGCCGAGCCTCGAGGAGACGTTCCTCGCGCAGTACGGCCGCGAGGCCGTCGAGGTGGCCAACCATGGCCGTTGAGATCCGGCGCGCGCCGACCCGTTCGGCCGCGTTTCCCGCTCCACACGTCCCGCTGACCCGGCGCCTGTACGGCCTGGGGCGCGTCTTCGGCAAGACCATCCGCGACTCGCGCCTGGCGGCCCTCCTCGTCGGAGGCCTGCTGGTCGTCCTGGTCGTCGCGGGCGGGATCGCGATGTCGTCCACGTACGGCACACCCGAGACGCGCCGCGAGCTGGCGGCGCTGACGAGCAGCCTGCCGCCCGTGCTGCGCGGCCTGTACGGCAATCCCGTTGCCGTGGACACGCTCGGCGGCTTCATCTCCTGGCATTACGGCGCGTACCTCGCGCTCCTCTCGGGGTTGTGGTCCATCCTCGCCCTGTCGTCGACGCTGGCCGGCGAGGCCCGGAAGGGCAGCCTCGACTTCACGCTGGCCGCGCCGGGATCGCGGCGCGGCGTCGCCCTCGAGAAGCTCGGCGGTCACCTGGTGGCGCTGACGGCGGCGATGGTCGCCGTCGCGTTCACCGCCTGGCTGGTGGGCACGGTGGCCGCGACGCTGCCCGGGGACGCGA
>DAIDTV010000145.1 GCA_027457005.1 Chloroflexota bacterium | reverse complement strand
GGCACGGCGTGGCATCGCTCGGCCGGGCTCGAGGCCCCGGACGGCTCACTGATGTCGGCCGTGGGAGCGTGGCCACGCGGGTTCGTCTCGGTCGGCGGCGTCGGTGCGCGCGCGGCGGCCTGGACCTCGCCGGACGGCCGTACGTGGCAGCAGGGGACCGTGCAGATGCCGGCGACTCCCGGCACCGTGCGCATGGACGCCCTCGTGTCCGAGCCGACCGGCCTGATCGCCGGGGGTGGCGCAAGCGCCGGTTCGACGCAGATCCGCGCTCTCGCGTGGACATCGACCGACGGCATCCACTGGACCGCCGCGGTCAACGCCCCGTCCTTCGCCGGGGGCGCGATCGCCGGGCTCGCCGCAGGCCGGGCGCGCGTCGTGGCCGTGGGCAGCATCGTGTCCGCCGACGGAGCGGTGTCCGGCGCGACATGGTGGTCGGCGGACGGCCGGACGTGGAGCCCCGGGGCAGCGGCCCCCTCGTTCGGCGGGGCTCGACTCCTGGCGGTGACGGCGGGCGGGCCCGGGTTCGTCGCCGTCGGTACCGCCGACGGAGGCGTGCGCGCGGCCGCCTGGTGGTCGGTCGACGGTATCCACTGGTCCCCTGCTGGAGGCGGACCAGGGTTCACGAACCTCGGCCAGCGCATCTCGATGACGGGCGTCACGAACGGAGGCCCGGGGTTCGTCGCCGCTGGGAGCCGTGACTCCGCCGGGAACGGTTCCGCGGCCGCCTGGGTCTCCCGCGACGGGATGACCTGGCAGCGCGTGCAGGATCCGGTGAGCTTCGGGGGAGCCGAGCTGGCGGGCGTGGCCTCCGGGACCCCGGGCGTCGTGGCGGTCGGCGCGATCGGCCTGCCCGACAACTGGGCCGCGGCGGCCTGGCTCAGCCGGTAGCCCCGGTCCTGGAGCCGGCCGCCGCCCGGGAACCGGCGCCCGACGGCGCCCGGGTACTGGCGCCCGACGGTGCCCGGCACGAAGCGCGCACCGGCGTCAGGCGCACGCCGGCGTCAGGCGCGCGGTCGCTCGGCGAGCATCTCGGCCAGCCCCCAGACCACGATGGCCAGCCCGATGCCGGCGAGCCACAGCCCGATGGCGCGGTCCGGGAGCGAGAGCAGCCCGTCGTTCTGGATCTGCCAGACCTTCAGCAGGAACCCCAGGATGCCCACCACTCCCACAGCCCAGAACGAGAGCGGCCGGTCCAGCGCCATCGGCTGATCGCCGGCGGCATAGGGGAGCGCGATCAGCGCGAGCAGCCCGATCGCCGCCACGAACACCAGGATGCCGAACCCGTCGAACGCCCCGGTGCGCTCGGGCGGCAGCCCGATGCCCGCGGTCTGTCCCCACGGGAACAGGCACGCGACCAGCGCCAGGATGGACCCGATGCCGACGATGATCCGGCCGCGCCCGAGCGTGCGACGGTTCACGGTGCGGCGTACACCTCCGGCTTGAGCACGCCGATGAACGGGAGGTTGCGGTAGTGCTCGCCGTAGTCGAGCCCATAGCCGATCACGAACTGGTCCGGGATCGTGAAGCCCAGGTAGTCGATGGGGATGTCGACCAGCCGGCGTGCGGGCTTGTCGAGCAGCGTGCAGATGTGCAGCGAGCGCGGATTCTTGCCGCGCAGGTAGCGGATCAGGTAGTTCAGGGTGAGCCCGGTGTCGATGATGTCCTCCACGATCATGACGTCCCGCCCGTCGATGGAGGAGCTCAGATCCTTCAGGATCCGCACCAGCCCCGACGACTCGGTGGCCGTGCCGCCGTACGAGCTGACCTCCATCAGGTCGATCGAGACCGGGATCGTGATCGCCCGCATCAGGTCGGCCATGAACGGAAGTGATCCCTTGAGCACGCTCACCAGCGTCAGTTCACGGCCCGCGTAGTCGGCGCTGATCTGCGCGCCGAGCTCGGCCACCCGCGCGCGGATCTGTTCCTCCGACACGAGCACGCCCGCGACGTCGGCGACCAGGTCGGGTGAGCGCATTGGGGCTCAGATCCTCCCGGGGATGAGTCGGGCAGTCACGCGCGGGCCTCCTGTGCGGCCGCGGCCCGCCGTGCCGAACGGCGCCGGCGACGCGACGCCGTGGTGGCCGGCTCGCGGGAGGCATCCTGCGACGCACCGGTGACGAGCTCCTCGGTGGCGGCAGGCGCCACGGACCCGGCCGGCGAGCGTCCTGTCCCGGCGGCGGCGTGCCTTGGCGGCGTGGCCTGTCCCTCGGCACCGCTCAGCGAATCCACCAGCTCGATCCGGCCGTACTTCAGCATCAGGGCGCGGAAGTCGCGCGCGTAGAACAGCTTGATCTGCACGTCCGGGTAGAGCTCCCGGAGACGCCGCAGCTTGCGGTTCTTCTTCCGGACCAGGCTCTGCTTGAGCGTGGTGAGCTCGACGTACAGGTCCAGGTCGGGCAGGTAGAAGTCGGGCGCGAAGCTCTCGACGACGGCGCCGTCGACGTTCCAGAGGATCGGGAACGCGTACGGCTCGTACGCCCAGGCAATCCCGTAGTAGTCGAGGATCCGCGCCAGCTCCGCCTCGCTGGCGTGGGCGAAGGGCACCGGTTCGGTCACGCGATCGGCGTGCATTGCGGGCAAGTCTACCCGGTCGCGCCCAGGCGCGGCGTGACGAGGCATGTCCGGGGAGCGACACCGCTGCTACACTCCCGGGGAGTATCCGGACAGCCGCCGTGACCTCGCCGCCGCGGCTGCCCGACGGAGGCCACGTGAGCGACGAACAGGATCACCGGGCGCCCGAGGGACGCGTCGCCGAGCATCGGGAGATCGCCGAGGCGGCCAACCCGCATTTCCGGCACAGCTACGACAAGGATCGACAGCAGCTGCTGCGCAGGCTCTCCCGGGTCGAGGGCCAGGTGCGGGGGATCGCCCGGATGATCGAGCGGGACGAGTACTGCATCGACATCCTGCAGCAGACCGCGGCGCTCCGCGCGGCGGTCGACGCGGTCTCCCTGATGGTGCTGGAGGACCACGTGGCCGGCTGCCTGCGTACCGCGGTCGAGACCGGGGACGCGACGGCCTACACTGAGGAGGTCATGGACGTGGTGCGACGGACCCTGGGCCGCCCGGTCCGCGCCGCGCGTCCCGCCCCGGAACAGGGGTAGCGCCGTGGCGCCGGTCGCCGCCGACGCGCTTCCCGCCGGTCCTTCCGGCCGGGATGGCGCCCCCGCGGCGAATGGCGTGCCCCGGCGACGCGGCGTGCCCGCGCGCGCCGCAGGCAACGGCCGTGAATCTCGTGATGCCAGCTTCCTGGCCCGTGCCGTCGCCCTGGCGTCACGCGAAGGGGACCGGGATTCCGCGATCGGCGACCTGCTGGGGCTGATCGCCCGCACGGCGGGGGCCGCGGACGTGGCCGGGGCGGTCCACCACCGGGGGCGCCGCATCGTGCTCGCGCGGGCCGCCCCAGACGAGCCTGTGGGCGGCGTGGAGCCTGTGGCCCGTGCGCCCGAACTCGCCACGTGGCTCGATGCCGCCGCGCCGCGTGGCGCGCGGGGACGCGTCCCGCTGCCGGCGACGTTCGTGACGGTCGCGCGGAGACCCGGCAGGGCCGGCGAAGCCGTCGCCACGGCCAACGGCAAGTCTGGCGCGGCTGACGGTGCAGATGAGGAACTCCGGCGCTGGATCGCCCTGCCGATCCGCGGTCGCGTGGCGATCGCGTTCGCGTTCCGCTCCCCGCGTGCCGCTGCCGCACTCGAGCGGCGGTTTCCGCCATCGCTGTCACGCCCGGCCGGCTCGATCGCGGCCCTGCTGGTCCGCCACCGCGAGGCGGAGCGCGAGCTCGCGGAACTGCGGCAGGCCGATACGGAGCGGCGCCGGTTCGTGAGCGTCGTCGCCCACGAGCTGCGCACGCCGCTTTCCGCCCTGGGCGGCTACCTCGACCTGGTCGCGGCCGCGCGAGATCCCGATCTGGCCGCCCCGAGCCCCGGTGAGGGGTCGCGGGAGGAACCGGCGTCGTCGACGGAACCCTCGGACTGTCCCGTCCCGGAGGGAGAGTTCCTGGCCCGGTCGCGTGACCTGGTGGCCGGCATGGCCACGCTGGTTGCCGACCTGCTGGAACTCAGCCGGCTCGACGCCGGCCAGCTCCACCTGTCCCCTGCGCCGTTCTCCGGCGCGGAAGCGGCGCAGGCGGCCGTCCACGACCTGGCGCCGCTGGCCATGGAGCGCAGCATCGCACTGGACACGGCACTGCCGTCCCGGCTGCGAACGGTGCACGCGGACCGGCGCCGGGTCCAGCAGATCCTGGTGAACCTGCTCGGCAACGCGGTCAAGTTCTCGCCGCCATCCAGCCGGGTGTCGCTCTCACTGCACTTCGACGGACCGGTGGCGGTCTACACGGTGCGGGACCAGGGCCCGGGCGTGCCGCCGGAGGAGCGGTCGCTGATCTTCGAGCCCTTCCACCGGGCCGCCGGCGCGGAGCGAATCGTGGGAACGGGGCTCGGGCTGCCGATCGCGCGCGACCTGGCGCGCCGGATGGGAGGTGACCTCGACGTCGCCTCCCCGCGCGGGTCCGGGTCGGCGTTCGTGGTCGCACTGCCCGCCTCCGAGAGCACCGCGCCGCCGCTCGTCGCCGCCGCGCTCGCGGAGGCCATCGCCTGCGAGGAGGCCGGCGGGGCCGGCTGATCCGACCGTTCCGACCGAGCCGACCCGCCCGACGTAGGCTCGAGACCGCGGGGAGACCGGGGCACCCCTCCACAACGGGGGGCGCCCGCCGCCGCCGGCCGGCCCGACTTGTCCACAATCGTCCGGCCGGCCCGTGGTTCGTGGATAACCCGCTTGATTCGCGCCGTCCCCCGGCCAACACTCGCGGCTGCACCGGAGGCCGAGTACGGTAACGCGGCTCGCAGGTAGACCGGGAGACCGGCCGGAGAACCGGGCGAGCTGCGGAAGACTGAAAGGCTGGGAGGTGCCTTCGAACTCGCGACGCCGGAGGGTCGAGCCACCCCCTGTCCGGGATGCGCCCTGGAGGGGACGCAGGCCGGACC
>DAIDTV010000144.1 GCA_027457005.1 Chloroflexota bacterium | reverse complement strand
TGCCGAGGCCGGGGCTTGACGCCACGATGCGACCGCCCATCTCTCCGATCAGGGCTTTCGCGATGGCGAGACCCAGGCCGCTTCCGCCTGCCGCTCGCGAACGGGATGGATCCGCCCGGTAGAAGCGCTCGAACACGTGCGGGAGCTCCTCGGTGTCGATCCCGATCCCGGTGTCGCGCACCGAGCTCCGGACGCCCTCCCGGGTGCGCAGCAGGGTGACCGTCACGCGTCCCCCGGCCGGCGTGAACTTGACCGCGTTCCCCACCAGGTTGCCCAGGACCTGCCCCAGGCGCGGCGGATCGTGCGGGAACCGCAGTGGGTCGGTCGTGAGCTCCGCCACCAGCTCCACGCCCTTGCGGGCCGAGGTGGGCCGCGCCTGCTCGATCGCGCTCTGCACGACCGCACGCAGATCGTCCGGCCGCAGGTCGAGTGCCACCAGTCCCGAGTCGAGCCTGGAGAGCTCGAGCAGGTTCGAGGCCAGCCAGTCGAGCCGCTCGATCTGCACGCGGCTGGTCTCCAGGAACTCGTTGCGCGTCGCAGCGTCGTCCGCGGCGCCGTCCTGCAGGAGCTCGTTGAACATGCGCAGGGCGGCGATGGGCGTGCGCAGCTCGTGGCTGACGTCGGCAAGGAACTCGCGACCGCGGTCGCGGTCACGCCGGATGAACTCGATCGAGCGCTCGAGCTCGTCGGCCATCCGGTTGAACGCGGTGGCCAGCCCGGTGATCTCGCGCGACCCGCTCGACGCCGACGCCACGCGGGCCGAGAAGTCGCCCTCGGCGAGCGCCCGCGACGCGCGCGTCAGCCGGAGGATGGGCGTGGTGAGGCGGTCGGCCACGATGAACGCCACGACCACCGCCAGCACCAGGGCGAGCACGGCCACCGCGATCAGCACCGTGAACAGCGTCTGCAGCGTCTCGGTGCGGAGCGTATACGGGGACGAGAGCGTCACGACCACCGTGCGCACCGGCGCGGTCACCGAGAACTGCGACCAGTACCGGTCGGTGATGGTGAACGAGCCGGACACGCTCCCGGCTTCGCGCGTCAGTCCCTCTCCGGGCGAGCCGGCCAGCGGCGCATGCAGCGTGGCCACGGGAGCGCCGCTGGCACTGGAGTCCGCGTAGACCTGCACCGTGAGGTCGGCCTGCGCCACGACCTGCGCCTCCACGGACAGGAACGAGCGCTCTCCGGGCTCGTCGGCACCGGTCAGCGCGGCCACCACCTGGCTGGACAGCTGCAGCGGGGTGGTCGGTGCGAGGAGAGGCACCAGGCCGCCCCCGGTCGTCAGGCGGAGCTGGGCGGCCAGGAGCTGTGCCACCGCCGCCTCGCGTGCCTGCAGGTTCTGGGTCTCCTGCTGGGAGAAGTACGAGTCGAGGAGCCGGGGCAGCACCGCGAGGACCAGGATCAGCGCGAACGCGACGACCGCGGAGATGACGAGTGCCAGGCGGGCCCGGAACGAGCGGGGCACCAGCCGGCTCGGAATCAGCCGAAGGGCCAGCAGCCGGGCGGCCCGCAGGCGAGCACGCAGCGGGAGGGGCAGCAGCCTGGCGTGCGGCCGGAAGGACAGCGGCCCATGACTCCCGTGGGACCCGTGCCGGGGACCGCTCCCCGAGGGTTCGGAGGCCGAGCTGTCAGCGCTCGGCGAAGGCGTAGCCGGCACCCCGCACCGTCAGGATGAACGCGGGCGCGAACGGGTCGTCCTCGAGCTTCTCGCGCAGGTGGCTCACGTGGACGTTGATCGTCTTCTCGTCCTGGTCCAGTGACGACTCGTAGTCGCGCACCAGTTCGAGCAGCTCCCGGCGCGAGTAGACGCGCCCGGGGCGCGAGGCGAGATGGCGCAGGATCTCGAACTCGGTCGCCGTCAGCGAGATCCGCCGGTCGCCCCGGGACACGCGGCGCCGCTCCAGGTCGATCACCAGGTCCCGGAACCGGATGACCCGGCCGCCGGTCGCGTCGGCGAGATCCCCGTACGCGCGCCGCAGCAGCGCCTTGATCCGGCTCATCAGCTCGCGCAGGCTGAACGGCTTGGTCAGGTAGTCGTCCGCGCCGAGCTCCAGGCCGATCACCTTGTCGACCTCGTCGTCCCGGGCGGTCAGGAAGAGGACGGGTGCCTTCGATCCGGCCGCCCGGAGGCGCCGCAGGACCTCGAACCCGTCGAACCCCGGCAGCCGCACGTCCAGCACCACCAGGTCCGGGGCCTGCTGCGTCGCGTATTCGAGCCCCTCCTCGCCGCTGCGCGCGATCCGGACGTCATACCCCTCCTGCTGCAGCGCGTACTCGATTCCACGTGCGACGGCGAACTCGTCCTCGACGATCAGGATGGTTGCGTTCATTGGCGGGAATCGTACAACCCGGAGGGTCTGCTACCATCAGCTGTCGCGAAGCCGCATGGCGAGCGCCGCGCTCGTGCGCTTGCCGCCCCTTGGGCCACGGTCTGCCGCCCCCGGCCCGCCGCCCGCCACAACGACGACACCACCGTGACCCGACCCGCACTGACCGCACACCGGCGCGAGCTGACCGGCAAGGACGTCGCAAGGCTTCGCCGGGAGCGGATCCTGCCCGCCGTCCTGTACGGGCAGGGCGAAGCCTCACAGGCGCTCCAGGTCGATGCGAAGGAGTTCGAGACGCTCAGCAGGACAGCCGGCCGCCACGCCCTCATCGACCTGAAGATCGACGGCGGGCATGCGCACCCGGCCGTGATCCACGGGGTCCAGGAGCACCCGGTCAAGCGCATCCCGATCCACGTCGATTTCCAGGCGGTCAAGATGACCGAGGAGATGACGATGGACGTGCTGCTGGAGGCGGTGGGCACCTCCATCGCCGTCGAGAAGCACGGCGGCACGCTGCTTCAGACGCTCGATCACGTCCGGATCCGCGCGCTGCCAGGCGACATGCCGCAGACCATCGAGTTCGACATCAGCGTGCTCGAGTCGTTCGACGCCGCGATCCACGTCCGGGATCTCCCGCTGCCGCCGAAGGTGACGCTCCTCACGGACCCGGACGAGTCGGTCGCCCACGTGCAGGCCTCGCGTGCCGAGGTCGAGCGCGAGGCGGTCTCCGCTACCACCGTCGGGGAGGAGCAGCCTGCCGGCGAGGCCGGCGAGGCACCCGAGGCGGAGTAGCGAACTCCCGGGCCGGCGAGGCGGTCGTGGCGCACGGCCCGGTTGCCGCCGGCCCCGTCGTGGTCCGCCCGGTTGCGCGCCCGGTTGCGGCGATGCCGGCCTCCGCGCACCTGGTCTCCGCGGGCCCGGCCGACGCCGTCCCGGTTGACACCGTCCCGCTCGCCGCCCGGGGAGGACATCCGTGCATCTGCCGGTGAGTCCGCCCGTCGAGCCCATGCTCGCGAAGCCGGCCGACACGATCCCCGAGGGCGACGGGTGGCTGTACGAGCCCAAGTGGGACGGCTTTCGGGCCATCGTGTTCCGGGACGGCGACGAGCTGCTGGTCCAGAGCCGGGACCTCAAGCCGCTCGACCGCTACTTCCCCGAGTTGCGCGGTCCGCTGCTCGAGGCGCTGCCGGGGCGGTGCGTGGTGGACGGCGAGATCGTGATCGCCGGTGACCACGGCCTGGACTTCGACGCGCTGCTGCTGCGCATCCACCCGGCCGAGTCCCGCGTCGCGATGCTGGCCGCCGGGACGCCGGCGTCCTTCGTGACCTGGGACCTCCTCGCGCTCGGCGACGAGGACCTCCGCGACGTCCCGTTCGACGCGCGGCGCTCCCGCCTGGCCGGTGCCCTGCAGGTGCAGGGAGCCGGGCACGGCCGCAGCCACGTGCTGCTAACGCCGGCCACCGGCGACCGTGCCGTGGCCGCGGACTGGTTCGATCGGTTCGAGGGCGCGGGGCTGGACGGGGTGGTGGCCAAGCGGCTCGACGGGCGATACCAGCCGGGCAGGCGTGCGATGGTGAAGATCAAGCACCAGCGCACCGCCGATTGTGCGGTGGCGGGCTTCCGCTGGTACCGCGACGCGCCGGGCGAGCTGGTGGGATCGCTCCTGCTCGGGCTCTACGACGGTGCCGGGACGCTCCACCACGTGGGCGTCACCTCGAGCTTCAGCCGCGACGAGCGCCGGGCGCTGGTCGACGAGCTCCGGCCGCTCCGCGACGGGGCACTCGACGGGCATCCGTGGGGTCAGTGGAGGGCCTGGGAGGCCGAGGCGGCCGCGCGGGGGCAGCGGATGCCGG
Source organism: Chloroflexota bacterium (assembly GCA_027457005.1). Lineage (GTDB taxonomy): Bacteria > Chloroflexota > Limnocylindria > Limnocylindrales > CSP1-4 > JAJYNJ01. The sequence goes on along the minus strand of DAIDTV010000144.1, from coordinate 804 downwards.
GCGCCACAAGCCGATGGAACCGCGGGCGCGACCTGAGCTGGGAGCCGCTGCGGGTGGAGCGCGCGTGCGAGGTCGCATACGACCACCTGCAGGGCGACCGGTTCCGCCACGCGACGACGTTCCTGCGCTGGCGACCGGATCGCTCGCCCGCGGACTGCCGGTACGACCAGCTGGACGTGACGCCGCCCTTCGAGCTGGCGCAGGTGTTCGGCCGCTGACGGCTGTTCGGGCCGCTGACGGTTGTTCGGCCGCTGCCGGCCGTTCGGCCGCTGCCGGCCGTTCGGCCGCGACGGTTGTTCGGCCGCTGCCGGCGCCGACGCGGCCATCTCCCCCGTGGACGCGGGTACCTGTGGGGGAAGTGTCCGCGGGTCCCACCGGGGGGTGTCCGTGGGCCCATGCGGGCAGAGTTCCCTTCGGGGAAACCGCTCGGCTTCGGGGACACCTGCGAGGCCCCCTTCAGAGATGCCCCCTTCGGCGACCATGCAGAATTTGCACGGACAGAACGCTAAGGCGGCTGCTGGGTCCGCCGGTGGATCCCCACCGGGGTGGGGGGCAGCCTCAGAGCACGTCCCACGCACGACCGCGAGGCCCCTCCGGTTCCTCCGGGGCCGAGCGTCGGCGCAACCGACCGCCGACGGCCCGTACCGTTCCCCGGGTGCAACTCCTGCACGATCCGGCCGCGCCTGCCGCCAGGTTCCCCGGGGTCCGCGGCCCCAGTGAAGCCGCCGGGGTCGCGGGGCTGATGGACCGCCACAACTCCGGGTTGCCGGGGTTGGCGGCGCACCCCCGGGGCCGCCACGCACC
>DAIDTV010000143.1:2473-4989 GCA_027457005.1 Chloroflexota bacterium | reverse complement strand
GGCCCCGGACGTGCCCTCCGACGGTGGCGCAAGGTTCTGCTCCGGGTGCACCTCCCGCCACCCTACCGATCGGTCAGCGGGGATCGTCAAAGGTCCCGGGGTGCCGCGCACGATGGCAGTGAGAGCACCATCGTCTGCCTGGGCGCCGCGCGGGCGTGCACCGTGCGGGTGTGTTCGAGAAGCGCGCGGACCCGTCGTCAGCTCATTCGGTCCGTGGCACCGCTCGCCACCGGCAGGCCGGCCAGCTGCCACTCGGGAAACCCCTCGACCAGACGGCGGGCGTGCAGGCCGTGGCGGAGCAGGAGCTCGACGGCGCTCGGCGCGTACACGCAGTACGGCCCGCGGCAGTAGGCGATGACCTCCTGGCCGCCGGGCAGCTCCGCCAGGCGTGCCTCCAGCTCCTCGAGCGGGATCGATCGGGCGCCGGCCACGTGCCCCGCCAGGTACTCCTCGCGGGGCCGCACGTCGAGCACGATCGCCTCGCCGGCCGCCACCTTCTCGGCGAGCTCGTCGCGTGACACCGGTTCGAGGTGGTCGCGGGCGGTCAGGTAGGTCGCGACCAGTTGCTCGACCTCGGCGACGCGCTCCCGCGCCACGTCGCGCAGCGCCGCCAGGAGCCGGTAGACATCGTCGCCTGCGAGTCGATAGCGGACCCGCGCGCCGTCGCGGCGGCGCTCGACCAGCCGGGCCGCACGCAGGATCTGCAGGTGCGACGAGGCCAGGGCGAGCGTCATGTCGGCCGCCCCGGCGAGGGCCTCGACGCTGCGCTCACCCTGCGCGAGCAGGTCGAGGAGCTCGATCCGACGGGGGCTGGCGAGGGCCTGCGCGACCCGGGCGAACTGCTCGTTGAGCGCGGTCTTGAGCGCACGATCGGCATCCACTCGGTTATTCTAACGACTCTTTGAGGATCTGCTATCCTCGGCGCCATGCCTCCAGCGTCCCCGCGGAGCCGTCGGTGAGCGCGGTCGTCCCCTTCGTCGACGAGGGGCTCGGCAACTCGCCGTACCTCGTGGAGCTGGGGAAGTGGCGCGCGCTCGTTCTCGACCCGTGGCGCGCTCCTCGGCCCTACCCGGCGTGACTGCCCCGGATGCCGTCGCACCACCCGCGACGCCCACGGCCACTCTTCGGCTCGGCCTGCGCGCCAACCTCGGCCAGTTCATGCTGCTGGTCGCGGTCCAGGCGCTGGTCGGTGGCGTGCTCGGGCAGGAGCGGACAGTCCTGCCACTCATCGCCACGCGGATCTTCGGGCTCGGGGCGGCCGCCGCGGCGCTCACCTTCATCGTCGCCTTCGGGGTCGTGAAGTCGATCACCAACCTCGCCGCGGGGGCGCTGGCCGACCGGGTGGGCCGCAAGCCCCTGCTGGTGGCGGGCTGGCTGGCGGGGGTGCCGGTGCCGCTGCTGCTGATCTGGGCGCCGGACTGGGGCTGGGTGATCCTGGCCAACGTCCTCCTGGCGCTGAACCAGGGGCTCGCCTGGACCAACCTGGTGAACGCGATGGTCGACCTGGCGGGGCCCGCGCGGCGCGGCTTGGCCGTCGGCCTCAACGAGTGGGCCGGGTACAGCGGGGTGGCGCTCACCGCCCTCGCCACCGGGTTCATCGCGCAGGCGGCGGGCCTGCGCCCGGCCCCCTTCTTCCTCGGACTCGCGTACGTCGCGCTCGGGCTCTCCCTCTCGGGCCTGCTGGTGCGCGAGACCCGCGGCCACGCCCGGCACGAGGGGCGCGAGCGGACCGCCGCGACCGGCGAGCGCGACCACCGGCTCCCGCTGCGTCGGGCGTTTGTCCTGGTCAGCCTCCGGCAGCGCACGCTCTCGGCCGCCAGCCTCGCCGGTCTCGTGACCAACCTGAAGGACGGCATGGCCTGGGGACTGCTGCCCCTCTTCTACGCTGCGTCGGGCCTGCCGGTCGGCCAGATCGGGATCCTCGCCGCCGCGTACCCGGCCGTGTGGGGGCGCGGGCAGCGGGCGACGGGGCCCCTGTCGGATCGCCTGGGACGCAAGCCGCTGATCGTGGGCGGCATGGTCGTGCAGGGGATTGCGATCGCCGCCATCGCCGCGACGCGGGGCTTCCCCGCCTGGCTGGGCGCCGCCGTCCTCCTGGGTGCCGGGACCGCGATGGTGTACCCGACGCTGATCGCCGCGGTCGGCGACGTGGCACACCCGGCGTGGCGCGCGTCCGCGCTCGGCGTCTACCGCTTCTGGCGCGACCTCGGGTTCGCGGTGGGGGCGCTCGTCGCCGGCCTCGTCGACGCAGGGGTGCAGCGCTTCGTCCTCTCCCACGGCGGCGCGGCACCTGACCTCGGACTCCTCGCCGGGCTGATCGCCCGAGCCGACGCGGAATTCCTGGTGGCCGGCGGCGTGGCCACGCTGGACGGGATCCGCCGGCTCCGCGACGTGGGCGTGTCTGCCGTGATCCTCGGGGAGGAACTGCTCTCCGGACGCGTGGAGTACGCGGCGGCCGCCCGTGCCGCGGCGGTGGACCCACGAGGTCGGCTACGCTAATCGGCCGACACCCGCAC
>DAIDTV010000143.1:0-2463 GCA_027457005.1 Chloroflexota bacterium | reverse complement strand
ACCGCGTCCGTCGGCGCGGCCGCGGCCGGCAGTTCCGCTGGGCAGCTCAAGCCGCCCACCGCGACCCCGCTCGCGTCGGCTCCCGCGCAACCGGTCGGCGACGGGACCACGGCCACCCTCCATACGCAGAAGGGCGACATCGTGATCGAGGTCTTCACCGGCAGCGCCCCGGTCGCGGCACAGAACTTCGAGAACCTGGTGCGGGCCGGGTTCTACGACGGGACCGTCTTCCACCGGATCATCCCCGGCTTCGTGATCCAGGGCGGCGATCCGACCGGTACCGGGATGGGCGGTCCCGGGTACTCCTTCCCGGACGAACCGTTCGCGGGCTCGTACACGCCGGGCACGGTTGCCATGGCCAACGCAGGCCCCAACACGAACGGGTCCCAGTTCTTCATCGTGGTCGGCTCGCAGGCGGCGTCGCTCCCGCACAGCTACACCATCTTCGGCACCGTCACGAGGGGGCTCGACGTGGCGCAGCAGATCGCCGCCGGTCCTCGCGGCGGCCCGAACGGCGACCAGGCGCTGCAGCCCGTGAAGCTCCTGACCGCGCCGCTGAGCGGGCCGGGGGCCGGCCAGGCACCGTCGACGCCGGCAGCCGGGTCCTCGGGGGGCTGATCCCCGCCGGTCGTCCGGCCGCCGTGGCTGCCCGCCGCGCTCCCGCCGGGTGAACGAAGCCCTGATCACCGGCCGCGGTCCGGGGCTCGTTCGACGCCCCTGTGCTAGGGTCTTCAGACCGCTGGAGGCACCATCGACCTTGTCTGCGACCATCGAGACCACCCTCGGCACGTTCACCATCGAGTTCGAGCGCGACGCCGCGCCCAACACCGTCGCCAACTTCGAGAAGCTGGCGCGGAAGGGGTTCTACGACGGCGTCCTGTTCCACCGCATCGTGCCGGGATTCGTGATCCAGGGCGGCGACCCGACCGGCACCGGCCGCGGCGGTCCCGGCTACACGTTCGCGGACGAGCTTCCCGGTGCGGCACTCGACTACGCCCCCTACATGGTCGCGATGGCGAACGCCGGGCCCAACACGAACGGCAGCCAGTGGTTCGTCTGCCTGGCGGACCTGCGCGGGCGCCTGCCCAAGAACTACACCATCTTCGGCCGGGTCACCGAGGGCACCGACGTCGTGGACCGCATCGGCAGGGTGCGCACCGGTCCCGGGGACCGCCCCGTCGAGGACGTGCGGATGACCGCGGTGACCGTGGATGGTGCCGCCGGAGCGGAGGGCTGAGGGAGGCCGTTAGGGTCGGCTGACCCGGGTCCCACCGGGTCTGTCCCGGCCCGCTCCGATCTCCGGCGCAACGCGGGTGAAGCGCCGGGTGGCCGCAAGGTTACGGAATATTAACCGGCCTGCTAGGTGAATCCCTTGAGCCGCCGGGGACCGCCGCGTACACTCTGGACGCTGCTCGTCAGCAACTGCCCCAGCAGCAGGGTCATGGGTAGGTCGGGTTAGGGTAGCCGGTGCAGCCGGCGTGATAGATGCCCTTGCAGCGTGGCAGAAGCTCCGTGTCACCCTCGTGGTGATCGGGGACTTCACCGGGACAGTGTCGGGAGGCCCCTCTTCGGAGGGGCCTTTCGCATCCCTGCAGGCTGCCAGTGGCCGGCCGGATCGCTGGTAACCGGATGGCTCCGCCCCGCTCCCGGGGCCGTGCTACCCGACCGTGGGCCCTCGATAGCCGGGCGGGGCCTGCGCACTCGCGCCCATGCCCTCCTCGTCGGCCGCCCCAAGTTCCTCCGGGGCGCCCGGCTCGTCCCAGCCCTGGGCGGCCAGGCTGGGCGTCATGCGCGCGACAAGCTCCGCACGCTTGGCCCGGTACTGGCGCTTCGAGATCAGGCCGTACCGGCGCAGCCCCTGGAGTTCGACCAGGGCGGCGACCACGTCGCCATGGCGCGGCACCACGGCGGCGGGCCGCGGTCGGGGCGGTTCGGCTTGCACCGCGGCACTGACGGCCGGCGCAACGCTGGTGGCCGGCGCAACGCTGGTGGCCGGCGCAACGCTGGTGGCCGGCGCGGCCGTGGGAAGGCGCGCTGCCAGAACTCGATCGAGCCGGCGCTCCAGCTCGTCGGCGTCGAGCATGCCGGTGGCGCTGGACGTAGCGGCGCGAATGGCGCCGTCCGGCGAGGGCTCACGCAGCCCGGCATGCCCGCCGGGGGCCCAGGCCTCACTTCTGGTGGGCTCACGGTGCTCGACCCGTCGGCCGGGTGCCCAGGCCTCGAGGAGGACGACCAGCCCGATCGCCACGATCACCAGGGGCCAGTAGTCCGCGAGCCGGGCGGCGTCGAGCGCGAGCAGGCCCAGGGTGCCGGCCAGCAGGAGCGCGCCGATCGCGACCAGGACCATCCCCATCACGGCGAGCCCCCCGCGTCCCACGATCCACCTCTCGGTCGCGGTGTACGCCTGGGCCGGATCCACCCCGGCGAGCGGAGGCGGGTCGGCCACGGCACCCTGCCATGCTC
>DAIDTV010000142.1 GCA_027457005.1 Chloroflexota bacterium | reverse complement strand
GTCCATGGCCCCGAAGGAACTCCGGGCGCGAAGGACCTCGTCGACCAGGCTGACGCCTTCGACGAACTGGGCCCAGTCTAACCACGAGATGAAGCGCATGCTCGTGATCACGTTCCGGACGGTCACGTTCATGGTGGCCTGGCGCTGGTGCTCGAGGCGGACCAGCTCTTCGGCGGTGGTCCCCTGGGCCGCGAGGAGTTCCTCGAGCCAACCCAGGGCGGGGGTGACCGCCGGGTCCTGGTCGCGCAGCCGCTGGAAGAGCCGGACCCGACCCGCGGCGGGCAACGTCGAGCCCAGGAGCCGGCGCAGCGACGCCGGGGCCACCGGGGGGTTCTCGCCATCAACGCCGAGGAGCATGTCGGCGAGCTCGTCCGCCTTCTGCCGTGCCGCGCGGCCCCGCACGATCTGCTCCGCCAGCCGGCGGAGGTTCTCGACCAGGATGATCCGCAGGCTGATCGCGATCGCCCAGAGCTCCCCGATCGTCAGGGGCTCGACCCGCTGGTACGCACACACGAAGCGACGCAGGCTGTCAGGGTCGAAGCGGCTGTCCGTGTGCGCGACATAGGCCCATGCGATGCCGAGGACCCGCGGGTATCCCTGGAGATGGCCCTCGGCGAGCTTGGGGAGCTCGCGGTAGTAGTCCGACGGCAGGTCGTCGCGGATCTCCCGCAGTTGCTCGTCGACGATGGGGAAGTTGTCGACGAGCCATTCCGCGGCCGGCGTGATCGAACGCTCTTCCTTGATCGCCCGGGCGAGCGCGCGATACGAGTCGAGCAGGACGCGGCCATTCTCGGCGACGCGGGGTCGGATGGCACGTCCTCGACGGGGCGAGGCGGTGACGGTCTGGGCGGCCGCGAGCGACTCGGCGTGCTGCTCCAGCCGCTCCACGCTGAAGAGCTCCGCGAGGATCGGCTCCTCCAGCTCGCCCTGCGGGAGGACCGACCTGCGAACGCGGAGCGGTCGGTCTCGGAGCGGTCGGATCGATTTCACCTGCCACGCTCACGGGGCAGCTGCGACCCAGCTGCCCTGCCCTCGTCCTCGGGATGGGTCGATGATACGGGCGGCGTGCCGGACACGCGGGGCCATCGAGTCGCGCGCGGACGCGGGCACCCGGTTCGGCCGCCCTGAACCGAGGCCAGGGACAGGCTCGCCGGCACGTTCGGGCGTTCCTTCGCCGGGGATGGCCGGCCGCCGATGGCTCGACGGGTCACGAGTGCCGTTTGCTCCGGTTCCGTGAAAGGCCTCCCGGACGTTGCGACACCCCGGCTCCGCTCCACCCTGAAGGAGCGGCGTGCCGGGGTGTCTGGGACGATCGAGTTCGACCCGGGCAGTCTGCCGGCCGGCGGAGGCGCCCTGCGAGGATGGAAACCCGGCAGATCACCACGAAGATCGGCGTCCTCGCCTGGGGAATCGCCGGGGCCCGGCGACGAGGCATGCCGGGCGGCGACTGATGGGTTTCCATCCTCGCGCCCGACGGACAGGCTGCCTACGCTCGGGGTTGACCTCGAAACGGACCGTCCCGTTAGCCGATCGGCTGGCGCGAGGCGGGTCCTCCGGGGCCAGGGAAGTGGTTGTCATGACTGTTCAGGAAGCACCCGGCGTCGTCACCGACGCGCCGATCGGCACCTCGCTGGCCGCGCAGCCGGCGGGTATCGCGCCGGCCACCGTACCGGCCCGCTCCCTCACGTCGCCCGTGGCCGACGTCCGGCCCATCGGCGGCGGCCAGCTCGTCCGGCGGGTCGTCGTGCTCGTCTTCGGCCTGATCCAGATCGTGATCGGCCTGCGGGTCCTCCTGCTGCTGCTCGACGCCCGCACCGGCAACGCCCTCGTCTCGGGCATCCTCAACGTGAGCCAGGTCTTCGTCGCCCCGTTCAACGGCATCCTCAACACGAATGCCCTCAGCTCGGGCGGCTCCGTGCTCGACGTCAGCGCCATCGTCGCCTTCGTGGGCTGGTCCATCCTCGAGCTGATCATCCTGTGGGCGGTCGGTATCTTCCGGCGCGAGCCGGCCTGAGAAGAGCGCAGGACCGCATGGCGGTCCTGCAGGCGGGCGGGGCCTCGTCCGCACACGGCGCGGCCGCAGCGAGGCCCCGCGAAGGAAGGAACGCGTACGATGGGCATCATCGCCTGGATCGTGCTTGGAGCCATCGCGGGCTTCATCGCCAATCTCATCATGGGCTCCCGTGAAGGACTCGTGATGATGGTCGTGCTGGGCATCGTGGGTGCCCTCGTCGGCGGGTTCGTGGCGGGCACCGTGCTGCACGTGGCCGACGTCACCGGCCTCAACCTCGAGAGCCTCGTGGTGGCCGTCGTCGGCGCCATCATCGTCATCGCCGTTGCCAGGATGGTCATGGGCTCTCGCGGCAACCTCACCGCGCGGCGGATGTGACCCGGCAGAACCGGAGGGTGACATGACGACCGCCGAGTCCGAGCGGCGCGCACCCCTGGCCCTGGCGCGTGCTCCTGGCCGTCACCCGCGCCGGGAGAGCGCCGTCCGGCGCGTCTCGGGGGCCGCCAGGAGCGCCCGTGCGGGCGCCACGCTGCTCATGGCGCGGGTGCCCGGCGCCATGCACGCGACGGGGGTCGGTGCGCAGGACACGACGAGCGCCCTGCAGGCGCTGCCGGACTCGACCCTTCGATGGCTGACGGCCGGCTCGGTCGGCCTGGGCGCGGGACTCTACCTCGCCGGCGCACCGCGGGTGGTCGCGGCGGCCGGGGTCGCGCCTGCACTGTTCATGGGCGCGGCCATGGTGCTGCGCCCCACCCGGGCACGGGCGGGCGTCACGACCACGCCACTCAACGCAATCAAGGAAGACCGACATGGCCGATGAGCACACCAAAGGCACCATCAGCAAGGGCCGGGGCAAGGTCGAGGAATCACTCGGCAAGGTGACCGGCAACAGGCGCCAGGAGGTCCACGGCAGGGCGAGGCAGGTCCAGGGAGATGCCCAGCGGACCCTGGGCGACCTGCAGGATGCCGTCCGAGCGCCCAAGGCCAGGCGGCCCTGACACGACAGCCCGGCCCCATGACGGGCCGTGATGACGCCGCGGTGTCGGGTTCGCCACACCGGCGCCCGTTGAACCAGGAGCAAGGCGTCCCCGCGGTCCCGACCCTGTGCGGCTCATGCCGGCAGTCACGATGGCGTGGCTGCCGGCGTTGCCTGTCCCCGTCGCGACTCTGGTCCGCGCGCAGCGCCGGGCTCGACGCGAGGCACGCCTGGCGTGAGCTGGCTGCCGTGTGACGCCTATCCGGCCACGGTCGTGACGATCAGCGCGAGCGCGGCGACGCTCATCGCCACGGTGGTCGCCCAGCCCACCACGTTCAGGAGCCGTCCATTGGTTCGCTCGCCCATGACCGCTCGGTCGTTCGAGACGAGCATCACCAGGACCAGGAGCGGCGGCGCGAGGAGCCCGTTGAGGACGGCGCTCAGGACGAGGGCGGTGATGGGGTTCAGCCCCAGGAAGTTGATGCCCATGCCGACGAGGGTCGCCGCCGCGATGACCAGGTAGAACAGCGGCGCGCGTCCGATGCTCCGGGTCAGCCCCTGCTTCCAGTCCAGCGCCCCGGCCACGCCGTAGGCCGCGGACGCGGTCAGCACGGGCACCGCGAGCACGCCCGCCCCAATGAGCCCGACCGCCAGCAGCACGGCGGACGCATCGCCGGCAATCGGGCGCAGCGCCTGGGCCGCCTCGGTCGCGGAGATGATGTGGGTCTCGCCGTGGACGAAGAGGGTGGCACCGGCGGCGAGGATGATGAAGAAGGCCACGATCTCGGAGAACACCATCCCGGCCACGGTGTCCCACAGGGCGAACCCAAGCTCGCGTTTCGACGCCCCCCGGCGCTGCCACAGCAGGGGACGGCCCATCACGATCTGCTCGTCGACCTCCTGGCTCGCCTGCCAGAAGAAGAGATAGGGCGAGATCGTCGTGCCGAGCAGGGCCACGAGGATGCCGATGTACTGGGGGTCCGGGCGGATGGTCGGGATCAGCGCGCCGCGCAGGACGTCGAGCACGCGGGGATGCGCGAACAGGGCCGCGCCGACGTACGCGAGCAGGGCCAGCGCGAGCCACTTGAAGACCTTCGCGATCAGCTCGTAGGAGCCGAAGGCCTGGAGCGCAAGGATACCCAGCGTGGGCATCCTTGCGCTCACGGGCACCACGAACACGATCGCCGGCACCGGCACCAGCAGGTTGATCGCCGCGGCGATGGCGCCGATGTCGGCCCCGGCGTTGAGCGTGTTGGCGATCACCAGCGCGGCGACGGCCGGATAGACGACCGCGCGCGGGTACTTCGCCCGCAGCACGCCGCCCAGGCCGCGGCCTGTGACGAGGCCGATCCGCGCCGAGATGTACTGGATCGAGATCATCATCGGCAGCATCGCGAGCGTCGCCCACAACGTGGCGTAACCGAACTGCGCGCCCGCCTGCGCGTAGGTCCCGATCCCGGACGGATCGTCGTCGGACGCGCCGGTGACGAGGCCCGGCCCGAGCACCGCCAGCGCGCGCTTGATCGGGTTGTGCTCGCCGCGCAGCTTCAGGACCGTCGCGTCGACCGTGCGGTGGCGGTCGACGACGGGCTCGCCCTGGACGGCTGACGCCGAAGTCCGGCCCGCGAGGTCGCGGCGTGTCACGATCCTGCCCCCGGCAACGCCACGGCCTCCCCAGGGGCGGTGAGCAGGACCGTCACCTCCGGGGCCAACCGGCGCACGGCGGCGGCGAACTCGACCGGCGGTTCCCGGCGTCGATGCCCGCGGACCCGCGCCATGCCCATCGGCCACAGCGTTCCCCAGTGGATCGGCACGGCGTATCGCGGACGGACGAGCGCCACGGCTTGGGCAGCCCGCTCCGGGTCGAGATGGCCACGGCCGAGCCGGGGACCCCAGCCCCAGACCGGGATGAGCGCCACGTCGACCAGGCCGAGATCCGCCATCCCGGGGAACAGGTCCGTGTCACCGGCGAAGTAGATGCGTCCCGCCGGACCCGAGATC
>DAIDTV010000141.1 GCA_027457005.1 Chloroflexota bacterium | reverse complement strand
GTGCACATCAGGTTCGGGAGCCCCTACCGGATCGCAGCGGGCGCGGACGGAGCGGCTCCCGACAGCGCCGGCTCGTCGGATGCGCCGGACGCGTCGCAGCGCCGGACCCCCGGCACGCGGCACGGCGCGCTCGAGACCGCCAGCGAGGACCTGATGCGGCGGATCGCCGCGTTGCTGCCGGAGCCCTACCGGGGCCGCTTCGGGTAGACCCGGCGCCGATGGGGGCCGATCGCGCGCCTGCAGCCGCCCGCCGGCCATCTCGCGTTCCGCGGAGGAGAAAGTGGCGGACCGGCGTGTCCCCGCGCGGACGCGGGCGGCATGGCCCCGGCCCCGCGCGGACGCGGCGGCGTGGCCCCGCGCGAGGGTGGCCCGCGAGCTCGCCCCCGGGCGTCCGAGCTCGCCCCCGGGCGAAGCGGAACGGGCGCGGCTCGCGGGGTCGGGACCCCTCGCACTCCAGTTCAGAACTGCTCGAGGTAGCGGTCCAGCTCCCAGCTGGTGACCTGGCCCCGGTACTCGTCCCACTCGGCCCGCTTCGCCTCGACGAAGTGGTTGAGGACGTGGTCGCCGAGCGCGTCGCAGATCACCGGGTCGGCCTCGAGCTCGTCGATCGCCTCCCCGAGCGTCCCGGGCAGCTGCCGGATCCCGCGCTCCGCGATCCGTGCAGCGTCCATCTCGTAGAGGCTCTCCTCGACCGGCTCGGCCAGCTCCATCCCCTTCTCGACGCCGTCGAGACCGGCCGCGAGCATCACCGAGAACGCCAGGTACGGGTTCGCCGAGGGGTCGGGGCAGCGCAGCTCGACGCGGGTCGCCTCGATGCTCCGCCCAGGTGAGACCATCGGCACGCGGATGAGCGCCGAGCGGTTGACGCGGCCCCAGGTGAGGTACGTGGGGGCCTCGTACCCGGGCACCAGCCGCTTGTAGGAATTCACCAGCGGCGCCATCACCGCGATCATGCCGCGGGCGTGCGCCAGGATGCCGGCCATGTAGGCGCGTGCCAGGTCCGACAGTCCGTACTTGTTGGATGGATCGGCGAACGCGTTACGCCCGGCCTTCACGTCGTAGAGGCTCTGGTGCGTGTGCATGCCCGAGCCGTTGATCCCGAAGATGGGCTTCGGCATGAAGGTCGCGTACAGGCCGTGCATCTGCGCGACCGCCTTCAGCGTGAAGCGGAAGGTGATCGCGTTGTCCGCGGTCTTGAGCGCGTCCGAGTACTCGAAGTCGATCTCGTGCTGGCCGGGCGCCACCTCGTGATGGGCGGCCTCGACGTTGATCCCGAAGGCCTCGAGCGCGTTGACCATGTCCTGGCGCACCTCCTGCGCCAGGTCCGTGCTGAAGTCGAAGTAGCCCGCCTGATCGTGGGGGAGCGGGCGGATGGCACCCTCGTCGTCGCGCCGGAACAGGAAGAACTCGAGTTCCGGACCGGTATTGAACCGGTACCCCAGGCGCTCCGCGCGGGCCACCTGGCGCCGGAGCACGTAGCGCGGATCGCCCACGAACGGCTCGCCCTTGGGCGTGTACACGTCGCAGATCAGCCGGGCCGTTCCGCGCCCGCCCAGGGGGCCACCGTCGCCGTGGCCGGGTTGCCACGGGATCTCGGCAAACGTGCTGAGATCGGGCTTCAGGTACTGATCGCTCTCGGCGATCCGGGTGAATCCCTCGACAGAGCTGCCGTCGAACCAGGTCCCGTGCTCCAGCGATTCGGTGAGCTGGTGCAGCGGGATGGTCACGCTCTTCACCGATCCGATGATGTCGGTGAACTGCAGCTGAACGAAGCTGATCCCGTGGTCCTGTGCCGCCGCGATCGCCGCCTTCGGGTCGTCGCTCTTGACCTCGATCGTCATCGCGTCCCTGGTCCTCCACCTGCGATCAGTACGCCATGGCGCCACTTGCTTGGGCACCCTGCACAACATCGCGGAGTCTAGCGGACGGCAGCGCCTTGGAGACGGCCCTCTCAGGCCGATGTCACGCCACTCTTTTGGTCATTCTGCACAAGACGCACCGCCACGGCGAGTGCCAGCCGCAGCTCGGGGTCGTCCAGGCGCCAGCCCGTCAGCGCCTCGATCCGGGCAACCCGGTACTGCAGGGTGTTCCGGTGCACACCGAGTGCCTCCGCGGCCGAGGCAGCGGCGGGGTGCTCCAGGATGGCACGCAGCGTCGCGAGCCTGCGCCGGCGTCCGGCTGCGGAACCCTCGAGGAGTGGCGCGAGCAACGTGGACGCGAGCCGGGCGCCGTTGGGAAGGTTGTGCAGTTCGCCCAGCAGCCGGTACGCGGCCAGGCGCTCGGCGAGCACCACGCGGGGCGTCGGGGCGGCGAGCCTGTCTCCCGGCCCCGCACCTCCTGCGGGCACCCGCCCGAGGAGCACCTCCACCGCTTCCAGGGTGGAACGTGCCTCCGCCTCCGCTGCGGACCGGTCCTCCGGGCGCGTGAAGGGCCTGGAAACGGCCACGTCGCGGCCGATCGTACCGGCGATCCGGGTCGCCATGGCCACCCCGCGCGAATCGTCGGGGCCGGGTGCCGCAACCACGCGATAGTCCACGCTGGTCACGTCCCCGCGCAGCAGCAGCCGGCGTGCCGGAGCGAGGCGGACCAGGCGGTCGCGCCGGCGGGCCCGTTCCTCTGCCGGCACCTCGTCGCCGGCCACGATCTGGCGCGCCACCGCCACCACCCAGGGTGGCCCGTCGAGTGGCAGCGTGTCCGGCGCGCCGCCCCGCGAGCGCCGCGCGGTCTCGCGACCCATCTCGAGGGCAAGCATCGGTGCGACGCGCTCCGCCACCGCACGGTCCAGCTCGCTCGCGGCCTGCGTGCCCAGCAGGGCGAGGGACCCGACGCCCGGCAGCGCCACGCGCAGTGCCGCCTGCCGGGGCTGGGCGAGATAGCGGGCCGCGACTGCCGCGGCCTCCGGGACGCCGTCCGGCGCGTGGACCGTGACAGGTGTTCCCCGCTCGTCCTCGATCGCCACCGCGCGGCCGAGCGACGCGCCCACGGCGCCCGCCAGCGCCTCGAGGCCCCGCCCCTCCAGGGCCAGCCGCTCGACGGCCGCGTCCACCAGCGCCGCCTGCCGGTCGAGCTCCGCGCGGCGGTTCACCAGGTAGCCGACGAGCGAGCGCTCCAGCACGCCCGGGTCGCCCCCGTCGAGCCGGAGCATCGGGAGCGACTGGGTCCGGGCACCCACGACCAGCCCGCCCGTGCCGGGTCCTGGCGAGCCGTCCCCGACCACCAGGAGGGCGGAGACGCCCGCCCGCGCCATCTCCGCGACGAGGGCGGGCGGATCGGCCCCACCGGCGACGAGCGCCGTGAGCGCCGTCTCGGGGACGATCGCGAGGTCTCCGGGCCCGAGGCCCTCGAGCGCCGGCACGCGGGCCCGCAGGACGCGCACCCACGCGATCTCGGGGTCGGGGGCTGGGCTCTTCGGTCCCACGTCCGCGGGAGAGATCCACGTGGCAGTGGGTACCACGTCCCGCCAGATCTGCGTCAGCGTCGGCACGGCGCCATGGTCTCACGCGCCCCGAGTGGCGTGGAGCCCGGAGGCCGGCGCGGTGCCCGGAGGCGGGCGCGGTGCCTCAGCTCGCGGACGCCACCCGCAGGTCCCGCACGACCTCCCGCAGCTCCCGCGGCGCGTCCACGTAGCGATCGGCCAGCAGCGCGACCTCGGCCCGCTCCGGAAGGATCCGTACCCAGACGCGACGCCGGGGGAAGTAGAACGTCAGCACCAGCCCGCCGAGGAGCAGCAGGAACGCGATCCAGACCAGCGCCTCGCCCGGGTCGCGGCGGATCACGAGCCCGCTGAACGCCGACGTGCTCACCCACCGGATCGAGTATCCCGAGGTGGCCGCCGTGTCGCTGGTCTGCCCCACGCCCAGCGACTGCATGAACACCGTCTGCGTGTTGGCGCCCGACGCGTCGGCGGTGAGCCCCTGGAGCGTGAGGCGGGGGGTCCCCGACGCGCTCTGGTCGAGGACGAGCAGCAGTCCGATGTTGGACCCCGGGATCGTGAGGAACCCCTGCGGCAGGCCGACCAGGGTCCCGGCGAGCAGGACCGGTCCCGTCCAGACCAGCCGCCCCGACGCGTCGTGGATCTGCAGGTCGGCGGCCGGCCCGAAGGTGTTCTGGTGGATCACGAACCCGTCCACCGTGAGCGGGTCGTTCACGTGGATCGTCTTCTGCGCGATGACCCGGCCGTCCTGGTACACCGCCACGTCGGTCGAGAAGTCGATGAACGAGCCGTCGGGCCGGGTCGGGGCGGAGAACTGGATGTTCTTGACGATGAGATTCCCGGGCGTCCCGACCGGCTGCACAGGAGCGGTCTGCCCGTCGCCCAGGGCAAGCACGGTCTGGAACCCGAAGGCGCCGGTGATCGCCGCGGCGGCCAGGAACAGCACGAGCCCGGCATGGGTGAGCAGCGTGGCCAGCTTGAAGTACTGGTTGCGGTCCCCGTAGACCGTCCCGTCAACCCGCCGCACGGTGTAGTGGCGCCGCCGCAGCACCTGCGCAACGCGGTCGTCAGCCAGCCGCATCGCCAATCCCGTCCGGTTCGGTAGCCGCTCGTCGAAGAAGCCGGACGGCTGGGCCACCCTGACCTCCCGGACGCTCCGCCACATGCGGGGCGTGCGGTCGGCGGTGCACACCACGATGCTCACCGCCAGCAGCGTGAGGAGCGTGGTGAACCACCACACGCTGAAGACGTGCAGCAGGCCCAGCCGGTCGAACAGGTCGACCAGGGTGGGTCCGAACGTGACCCCGAGGACCGACAGGCCGGCGTACTGGGCGTGGATCCCGGCGATCTGCTGCGCGTACTGGGACGGGTCCTGGATCGCCGACGCCGGCATCTGCGGGAGGATGGCCCCGAACACCGCCGCGACGGCCACGGCGATGATCTGGATGACCGCGAAGCGCACGCTGGTCAGCAGCCGCCAGGTCCCGAAGCCGAGGGCGGCAAGCGGATCGGACAGCCGGGCCGATCCCGACCGGGCAAAGGACGCGGTGGCCACGCTCAGCGCACCGCGCGGGCCGCGTCGAGTGCCCTGGCC
>DAIDTV010000140.1 GCA_027457005.1 Chloroflexota bacterium | reverse complement strand
ACCCGTCACGGCCATCGCACGACGTGATGCGATACCTGCTGACGGCGGGGTACGACTGCGTCCCGGTCAACCCCTCCGTGCCGGAGGTGCTCGGCCGTCCCAGCTTCCCCGACCTGACCTCGGCCACCGCTGCGGGAGGCCGCTTCGACATCGTCGACGTGTTCCGGCGCTCCGAGGCGACGCCGGAGATCGCCCGCGAGGCGGTCGCAACCGGAGCCGGCGCGCTGTGGCTTCAGCTGGGCGTGGTCAGCTGGGAGGCGGCGCGGATCGCGTCCGACGGCGGCCTTCCCGTGGTGATGGATCGCTGCACCGCGATCGAGCACCGCGCGCTGCGGGCGGAGGGCACGTAGCCGTCAGCGCGACGCTACCCGGGGCAACGGATCTCCACCATCGGATCGGACCTGCCGGCGTTATCGGACGCCCGGCGTGCGTCAGCGGCGGTACCTCGGTCGATTGCCGCTATTGGACGCCCGAAGATCCGCACGCGGGGACGGGGGCGTCGATGCGCACGTTACGGCCCGTGACTCCGCTCCCCACGCACGATCCAGGCCCACCCACGCCGGTGCCGGCGTCCGTCTCGTCATCCCGCTCCACGTAACGCTCTGCGAGCGTGCGATAGAGGCACCCTGGGGAGCCGCTCGCGGGGGGTACGGCTGACGATGAAGCTGACTGGCGGGCGGAACCGCAGCCGAGGGAGCGCCCGCGGGCGGTACCAGTCGTGGCGGATCCGCTGGAGGTGAAGCCGCAGCGGGTGACACCGGAGCCACTGACGCCGACGCTGCCGGCGTGAGGCCCCGCGGCGATCTCTACCGGACCGCGAACCCGGCCACGATCATCACGATGCCGACGATGCCCGCCACGAGCCAGGGCTGGGCGCGACGGCGCAACTCGGTCTCCATGAGGTCGGCGCTGGACGGGCCGGATTCGGTCGGTCGGCCGCGCCAGGTCTCGTAGCGGCGGATGTTTTCCTGCTGCGCGCGCATCGCCTGGTACCGGCGCCAGTACGGCACGCCCCGCACGTAGGCGGCACCCACCAGCGCCACGCCCCCGACCCACAGCAGCACGTTCAGCGCGCTCACCGGCCGGCCCCGCATCCGCATCGCGCCACCACCCACCCGTGCGACGGGCGCATCGATGCGGCCCGGCTCATGCCCCGCCCTCCAGTCGCTCGCGCACCAGCCGCTGCACGATCGCCGCGTTCGCCTGGCCGCGTGTCGCCTTCATGACCTGGCCCACCAGGAAGCCGACCACCTGCTGCTTCCCGGCCCGGTAGTCCGCCGCTGCCCCGGGGTTCGCGGCGATCACCTCGTCCACCGCGGCGGCGAGCGCGCCGGTGTCGGAGATCTGGGTGAACCCCAGCTCCTCGACGATCCGATCGACCGGTTCGCCGGTCTCCACGTGTCGCGCCAGGACCTCCTTGCCGTTCGTGCCGGAGATACGCCCGTCGCCCACCATGGCGACCAGCCGCGCAAGCTCCGCACCGGACGCCCGCCCCCCGTCCACGCGCTGCCTGGCGATCCGCAGGAACTCGCCGGTCACCCAGTTCGCCAGTGCCTTGGCCGCCGGCAGAGCACCCTCCGGCCGGCCATCGGCGGCCGCGAGCGCCTGGGCGGCTGCGAGCGCCTCCTCGAAGAGCGCCCCGGCCGCGGGGTCCGCCACGATCACCCCGGCGTCGTACGGGGACAGCCCCAAGTCGCCGACGTACCGGGTCCGGCGCGCCGAGGGCAGCTCCGGGAGCCCCGCCCGGATCGCCTCCAGCCAGGCCGCGTCCGCCCGCAGCGGCGGCAGGTCGGGCTCCGGGAAGTACCGGTAGTCGTCGGAATACTCCTTGACCCGCATCCGGTAGGTCTCGTTGCGGACGTCGTCCCAGCCCCGTGTCTCCTGCACCAGTACTTCGCCCGCGTCGAGCACCCGCGCCTGCCGCTCGATCTCGTGGGCGATCGCCCGCTCGACCGCGCGGAACGAGTTCATGTTCTTGACCTCGACGCGCGTCCCGAACGCCTCCCGGCCGGCCGGGCGCAGCGAGACGTTCGCCTCGACCCGCATCTGGCCGTTCTCCATCTCGGCGTCCGAGACGCCGATCGTGCGGAGCAGCAGCCGGAGCTCCTCCGCGTACCGGCGCGCCTGCTCTGCGGTGCGGATGTCGGGCTCGGTGACGATCTCCATCAGCGGCAGCCCGGCACGGTTGAAATCGACCAGGCTGATGCGCCGCCCCAGCTCGTCCGTGGTGTGCTGCAGCCGCGCGGTGTCCTCCTCGAGGTGTGCCCGCGTGATGTGCACCGTGAACGGCCCCTCGCTCGTGTCGAACGAGAGCTGCCCGCGCGAGGCGAGCGGCAGGTCGTACTGGCTGATCTGGTAGCCCTTGGGGAGGTCGGGGTAGAAGTAGTTCTTGCGATCCCAGCGGGTGACCGGCGCGATCCCGGCGTCGATGGCGAGCCCGGTGGCGAGCACGTGCTCGACCGCGCGGCGGTTGATCACCGGCAGGACGCCCGGCATCCCCAGGCAGACCGGACAGGTGTTGGTGTTGGGCGGGGCTCCGAAGGTGGTGGCGCAGCGGCAGAACATCTTGGTCCGCGTGCCGAGCTCGACGTGGACCTCGATGCCGATCACCGCCTCCCAGCGGACCGGCCCGCTCGGCCCGCCCGCCCCGGTGGCGCCGTCCGCCGTGCGCCGTGCCCTCACAGCCGCGCCAGGAAGCGTTCGATCCGGACCAGGGCCTCCTCCAGCTGCTCGTAGCTGGTCGCGTAGCAGGCGCGCACGTGGCCGGCGCCGGACGGCCCGAACGAGTCGCCCGGCACGACCGCCACGTGCTCCTCGAACAGCAGCCGCTCGCTGAACTGCTCGCTGGTGAGCCCCGTCCCGCCGACGTGCGGGAAGGCGTAGAACGCGCCCCGCGGTTCGACGGTCGGCAGCCCGATCCGGTTGAGGCCGTCCACGAACATGCGCCGGCGCCGGTCGTACTCGGCCAGCATGCGCTCGACGTCGGGCTCGGCCTCCCGGAGCGCCACCTCCGCGGCGTCCTGGGCTGTGGTGGGGGCGCACATGATGGCGTACTGGTGGATCTTGACGATCCCCTCGAGGAGGTCGCGCGGCGCGCAGACGTAGCCCACGCGCCATCCGGTCATCGCGTAGGCCTTGGAGAACCCGCCGATGAGCACGGTGCGTTCCCGCATCCCGGGCAGGGCGGAGATCGACTCGTGCTGGTGGCCGGCGTAGACCAGCCGGTCGTAGATCTCGTCGCTGACCACCAGCAGGTCGTGCCGGCGGGCGACGTCGGCCAGCGCGCGGAGCACCTCGGGCGGCAGCACGGCGCCGGTCGGGTTGCACGGGTAGCCCAGGAAGAGCACCCTGGTCCGCGCCGTCACGCGGCGCTCCACCTCGTCCGGGTCGAGCGCGAATCCGTCGGCGGCACGGGTCGGGACGTGGACGGCCGTGCCACCGGCGAAGACGATCGCCGGCATGTACGCGACGTACGAGGGCTCGTGCAGGATCACCTCGTCGCCGGGGTCGATCGTCGCCCGGAGCGCCAGGTCCACCGCCTCGGAGGCGCCCACCGTGACCAGGATCTCCCGGGCCGGGTCGTAGCGGACGCCGTAGCGACGCTCGAGGTGCTCGGAGATCGCGGTCCGCAGCTCCAGCGTCCCGTAGTTGCTCGTGTAGTGCGTGCGGCCCGCCTCGAGCGAGCGGATCCCTGCCTGCACCACCTGGGCGGGCGTCGTGAAGTCGGGCTCGCCGACGCCGAGCGAGATCACGTCGGGCATCGTCGCGATCACGTCGAAGAACTTGCGGATCCCGGAGGCCGGCACGGCCGACACGCGGGCAGCCAGTCGCGAGCGGGTCGACGACGGCAGGCTCTCGATGGACATCGGTTACTCCTCTCCGGCCGGGCCGGTGTCCCGGCGGCCGGAAGTCGAAGCGGCGTCCGGCAGGTGCGGTGGCGCGGTCGCGGCATCCTCGAGCGCGGGCAGCGCGGACGGCTCGAGCGTTCGCCAGTCCGCATCGGCGGTGATGGCCTCGTAGGCACGCCCGATCCGCAGGATCCCCGCCTCGTCCCAGGCCCGCCCAATGACCTGGAGGCCGACCGGGAAGCCCATCGGACAGGCCGCACGGGACCGACAGCCCCGGCAGGCCCGCGACGTTGACGGGCAGCGTGCACGCGTCCGACAGGTACATGGCGACCGGGTCGTCCAGCCGCGCACCGAACGGGAAGGCGACGGTCGGGCTGGTGGGCGCGATGATCGCGTCCACGCGTTCGAAGGCCGCGTCGAAGTCGGCCTTGATCAGCGTGCGGACCTTCTGGGCCTTGACGTAGTACGCGTCGTAGTAGCCGGCCGACAGCGCGTACGTGCCGAGCATGATGCGGCGCTTGACCTCGGCGCCGAAACCGGTGCCCCGGGTGGCCAGGTAGTTGGCGAGCACGTCGCCGTCGCGCAGCGACCACCCGAAGCGGATCCCGTCGTACCGGGCGAGGTTCGCGGATGCCTCGGCGGGGGCGATGATGTAGTACGTGGCCAGGCCGTAGTCGGTATGCGGCAGCGAGACCTCCACGATCTCCGCACCGGCCGATTCGAGCGCCCGGACGGCCTCCCGCACCCGCGCCTCCACGCCCGGCTCCATGCCGGCGACGAAGTACTCGCGGGGCAGCCCCAGCCGCAGGCCCCGCACCGCGTGGGCGGCCGCATCGGCGTCGTCCGGCAGTTCGGCGAGGTAGTTCGGGACGGGCAGGGGGCTGGACGTGGAATCGCGGTCGTCACGCCCGGCCACGGTCTGCAACAGCGTCGCCACGTCGCGGACGTCCCGGCCGAGCGGCCCCACCTGGTCCAGCGAGCTGGCGAAGGCGATGATCCCGTAGCGGCTGACGCGCCCGTACGTCGGCTTCATCCCGGCGATGCCGCAGAGGGCGGCGGGCTGGCGGATGGACCCGCCCGTGTCGGTGCCGATCGAGACCGCGCAGTGGTACGCGGCGACGGCGGCGGCGGAGCCCCCGCTGCTGCCCCCGGGCACGCGCCCGAGGTCCCAGGGATTGCC
>DAIDTV010000139.1 GCA_027457005.1 Chloroflexota bacterium | reverse complement strand
GCAGCAACCCGATCGCCGGGTTGGCGCCATCGTGCCGGTGGGTGAATGTGACGAGGACCGTCGCGATCACCGGAAGCATCGCGAGGAGCCCGCTGGCCGTCGACCCCAGCGTGGGAGCGGCCGCCGTCAGGGCGAGGACCACGCCGGTCCCGAGCACGACCCGCAGCGGCAGGTCCCATCCCGGGGCGGTGGCTCCGGATGGCTGCGCGGCCCCTGCCGGCATCACGCGCAGTGCCACCGCCAGGACCGACACCACCAGCAGGAAGAGCACCCCGACGGGCAGCGCCAGGGCCGGCTGGAGCGCCAGCGCCGCCGCGAGCCATCCGATCCCGGCCGCGGCGATGGCTGCCGGCCACCCGGTTCGAGTGGCGACCCCGGCGTACGCCAGGCAGAAGGCGACGTTCGCGAGGTTGCCTGCCACCGATGCCTCGGCCGCCGTCGCGGCGAACGACGGGCCGCGGTCGAGCGCCAGGAAGAGGGCGACCGGCCCCGACGTCAGCGGCAGCGAGACCATCCAGCCGCCGATCACGGGCCCCCATCGCCGGGCACCCAGGCTGGCGCCGCCGATGAGCAGGGGGGTCAGGACCAGCTTGAGCGCGACGAGGATCACGGGCGCTCAGCCTACGCGCACGCGGCGTTCGCTGCCGGACGTGCGTCGCGGCACGGATCCGGAGCCCGGAAACGGACATCCCCGGGGCCGCTGAGCCCCGGGGATGTCCAGGTTGGCTTCCGCCTGATGGCCGGTGCCGGATCGCCTGCCGGCTGGTCAGGCCCGCGCGGCTATGCCGCGTGCACGTACGTGCTGACGGCCCAGAACGTGTTGCGCGCCCGGGCGCCCGGCGCGAGCACGACGTGCCCGAGCCAGATGCCGTACCAGTTGCCGTAGATGGTATTGCCGGAGATGGTCACCTTGATCGGCGTGGCGGCCGACCAGACCAGGATGCCGGTGGTGGCCGTGTCGGCCGTCGGGCTGACGTCCGGGTCACCGCCGAGGTTGTTCGTGCCGATCACGTTGTTCCGGATGACGTTGTCGCCGACCCAGGCGCCCGGAGCATGGCTGTGGATCGTCACGCCCGCCAGGCCACTGCCGGCGATGGTGTTGCCCTCGATCACGTTGCCGTAGGAGGCGGTGCCGGGGGCCGGCGCGGCGATCAGGACGCCCGCGCCCTGGCCCTTGAGCCCGTTGTCGAGCAGGACGTTGTTGCGGACCGTGTTGTCGTACACGCCGCCGAAGGCCGGCATCAGCTTCCCGGTCTGGGGATCCCGGCCAAGGTTGTGCGAGGGCAGCGTGATGCCGCAGTCGTACGCATTGTCGGTGACGACGTTGCCGGCGACCAGGTTGTTGTGGGTGGGGCCGAACTCGTCGGTCAGCAGGATGCCGCCCGCGTTGCCGGTGACCGTGTTAAGCAGCACCTGGGAGTCGGCGACGCTCCACAGGTGGATCCCCTCGCCGCAATCGCCGGGGATCTGCCCCGAGGGCTGGCACTCGGCATACTTGGTCGTCGGCGCGTTGGCCGGCAGCCCGCCCAGGTCGTTGTTCATGACCACGTTGTGCTTGATCACTACGTGCGTGATGGGCGCGCCGGTGTAGAGCTGCTGCCCCTGGATCATGGGCCCCTTCACCGGGTTCGGCTGCTGCGCGAGGATCCCCTCGCCGGTGGCGTTCTCCACCGTGAAGCCCATCACGGTGACGTTGGAGGCCGTGATCTTGATGCCGTTGTCCTGGCCCGTGGCGTCGATGGTCGCGCCCTGGCCGGAGAGGGTCAGCGCCTTGGACACGGCGACGTCCTCGGTGTACGTGCCGGCGCACACCACGACGGTGTCGCCCGCCGAGGCTGCGGTCACTGCATCGTTGATCTTCGAGTAGGCGGCCGTGGCGCACGATGTGCCGGCGGCGCCGGACGCGCCGGTCGGCGACACGTACACCGTCGTGCCGCTCGCCGCCACCCCCGGGGCGGCCATGAGCGCAGCGGTCAGGAGCAGCGTCGTCCCCCCCACGGAGCCGACGATGCGCATGTACAGACGAAGCCCCACGGCTGTCCTCCCCCGGGCCCGCCGCTCCCGGGGCAGGGTCTGGCCCTCGGGGACGCGCGGGACCATATCGGACGGGTCGGGCTCACCACTGGCTCGGCGCGGGTCAGGTGACCGTGCGGGGACGCGCGCGTCAAAGCCTCCCGTCGTCCTTCGCTTTATGCACCGGATCGGCCGCGCCGTCAAGGATGGATTTCGTATCAACGACGGCGTGTCGCGTGCGGTGCTTCACCAGGATCCTCGAGCGGGCGGAGTATTGACAGCCGATTTATAGTGATAGAGACATTCACAAGCATGTAACACCCAACAGGCGGAAACAGTCATGTCGACGACGAATCCGGGGACCCGGCGCTGGTGGGCGCTGGGTGCGATCACGCTCGCGGTCCTGGCGATCACCCTGGACGTGACCGTGCTGACCGTGGCACTGCCGACGCTCGCGGGCGCGTTGAAGGCGTCCGAGTCCGAGCTGCAGTGGTTCGTGACCGCCTACACCCTGGCGCTGGTGGCGGGCATGCTGCCGGCCGGCCTCATCGGCGACCGCTATGGGCGCAAGGCCGTCATGGCCGGTGCGCTCGTCCTCTTCGCGGCCGGGTCCGCCGGGTGCGCGTACGCGCCCGGCCCGGAGGTGTTCATCATCGCCCGCGTGCTGCTCGGGCTCGCGGGGGCGGCGCTCATCGTCCTGGCACTGTCGATCGTCACCGTGCTGTTCGACGAGGCGGAGCGGCCTCGCGCGGTCGGGATCTGGGGCGCGGCGAACTTCGTGGGGCTCCCCCTGGGGCCGATCCTGGGAGGCTGGATCCTCACCAACGCCTGGTGGGGCTGGATCTTCCTGATGAACGTCCCGGTCGCGCTCCTCGGCCTGGTGGCGGTCCTGGCGCTGGTGCCGGAATCGCGGTCGGCCCAGCGGCCACGCATCGATATCGGCGGCGTGCTGCTCTCGAGCGCGGGCCTGGTGGCCCTCATGTACGGCGTGGTGGAGGCCGGGGACAACGGCTGGGGCAGCGCGAGTGCGATCGGACCGGCGGCGATCGGCCTCCTGCTGCTCCTGGGATTCGGGCTCTGGGAGCGCCGGCTCGGTGGCCGGGCGGGCGGGCAGCCGCTGGTGGACCTCACGTTGTTCAGGTCGCGCAGCTTCACCTGGGGCGTGGTGCTCACCGCGTTCGGCGTGTTCGGGCTGTTCGGCGTCCTGTTCGCACTCCCGCAGTACTTCCAGGCGATCATGAATCTCGACCCGCAGGGCTCCGGCCTCCGCCTGCTGCCGGTCATCGCCGGACTGATCGTCGGCGCCGTTCCGGCCGACCGGGTTGCCAGCCGGGTGGGCGCGAAGCTCACGGTGGCGGCCGGGTTCGCCGTGGTCGTGGCCGGCCTGGCGCTGGGCACCGCGATGCAGGTGACCAGCAGCGACGCGTTCATCGCGGCCTGGACGTTCGTCGTCGGGCTGGGCGCCGGGGTGGGCTTCGCCACGTCGGCGTCGGCGGCCCTGGTGGAGCTGTCGGCGGAGCGCAGTGGCGTCGGGTCCGCGCTCCTCCAGGCGGTCGTCAAGCTCGGCCCGGCCTTCGGCGCGACGATCCTGGGAAGCGCCCTGAACTCGACCTACCAGGGCCGGGTGCACCTTGCGGGGCTGCCGGCGGCAGCGGCCGCCGCCGTGCACGACAGCGTCTTCGGGGGCATCGTGGTCGCCCGGCAGCTCGGCTCAGGCGAACTGCTCACGTCCGTCCGCACCGCCTTCGTGGCCGGGGTGGACGATGCGGTGCGACTCGCCGCCGTCGTTGCGGCGGCGGGCGTGGTGCTGGCCCTCGTCTTCCTGCCGGGACGGTCGGCGGCGCCTGTACCATCCGGGGCGAAGCCGCAAGGAGTGGGACATGACGTCGCAGTCGGAGGGTGACAGACCCAGGCGCGGCCTGCGGGAACGCAAGAAGGCCCGCACGCGGGCCCTGATCCAGGAACACGCCCTGCGGCTGTTCCACGAACAGGGCTACGACCAGACCTCCGTCGAGCAGATCGCCGAGGCGGCGGAGGTGTCGCCGAGCACCTTCTTCCGCTACTTCCCGACGAAGGAAGACGTGGTCCTGTACGACCCGGTCGACCCGGTCCTGATCGCGGCGATCCGGGCGCAGCCACCCGAGCTGGGTCCGATCGCGGCCATCCGGGCGGCGATGCGGGCCGTCCTCGTCGCAGCGCCCGGTGACTGGATGGCGCAGCAGCAGGGGCGGGCCGACCTGATCCTGTCGGTCCCGGAGCTGCGCAGGCGCATGCTGGACGAGTTCGTGACCACCATGCAGCCGTTCGCCGACGCGCTGGGCGAGCGGGTCGGGAGGCCGGGAACCGATTTCGAGGTCCGCACCCTGGTCGGAGCGGTGGTGGGCGTCGGCGTGGTCGCCTGGCTCACGGTGGGCCTCGGCCCGGACCGCGACTACCTGGCACTGTACGATGCCGCCTTTGCCCACCTCGAGGCCGGCCTGCCGCTGTAGCGCCGGGTCCCCGTCACCCCACCGACGTGACGCCACGCATCGTGCCCACCAGCACACGGCCGGCCCAGAGCGTGGGCGAGGCGAAGTGCGGGACCGCGCCCACGGACACGTGCGCGGTGGCCCTGCCCGTGGCCGGGTCCAGCCGGTACAGCACGCCGGCCCCGAGGTCGAGGCTCCAGACGGCGCCACCGCCCACCCCCGACCCGTCCGGTCCGATGCGGACCGCCCGCAGCCCGTCCTGGCACGGCACGAACACGGTGGTGTCCAGGAGAGCCGCGCCCCCGAACGCCGCGCAGACCGGCGCCGACGCGACCTGCCCCCCGATGCCGCCGAGGGAGCCCTGCCGCAGCGTGTACCCGGTGCCGCTCTTGCCGGCGATGAAGACCCAGCCACCCGGGATCAGCACCGGGCCGAGCGAGCCGAGGTCCGCGTCCGTGGCGTTGTCCCGTGCCCAGGTGGCCGGCGCGAAGCGGGACCGCAGCTGCAGCGCCGGGGACAGCTCGAGCACCGAATCGCTCCCGTCGTACAT
>DAIDTV010000138.1 GCA_027457005.1 Chloroflexota bacterium | reverse complement strand
GTTCGAGATAAACGGGAACGGGTGGCCCGGGTCCACCGCCAGCGGCGTCAGCACCGGGAAGATCTCGTCGATGAACCGCTGCCGGAGCTCCAGGTGGCGCTCCGGCCGCTCGTTCCAGCCCACGATCCGGATTCCGTGCCCGACCAGCTCGTGGCGCACCCGAGCCCACGTGTCGGACTGGTCGGCGACGAGCGGCAGCACCCTGGCGCGGATCGCGTGCAGGGTCTCGGCCGGGCTCAGCCCGTCGGGCGTGCGCTGCGCGCCGCCGGCGGCCATCTGCTGCTTGACCCCGGCGACGCGCACCTGGAAGAACTCGTCGAGGTTGCTCGAGAAGATCGCGAGAAAGCGGGCGCGCTCCAGGAGCGGGCTGCGCTCGTCGATCGCCTCGTGCAGGACCCGCGCATTGAAGTCGAGCCAGCTCAGCTCGCGGTTGGTGTACGGCATCGCGGGCGCGTGCCGCTCCCGCCGGCCGGCTCGCTGCGTGCCGGTCGCCTGACCGCCCTGGGGACGGACCGCGGTCATGGCGCGCTCAGGGTTCCGGCAGGTAGCGTCGGTCGCCGGTCGCGGGGTCGAACCAGACCCGGAGGCGCCTGCCGGTGGTCGGGTCCTCGAAGACCTCGTCGGTCCGCTCGTAGCGCCCGGTCCCGGCGCCCGCAGGGGGTCCGGCCGGCGGGCGCACGCTCCACGGCGGGCCCAACGGTGGGCTGGACCGGCCGGCCGACCCCTCCTCGGGGTGCGCCCGGTACCGCGTCTGCTCGTACAGCGCGATCAGGATCAGGATCGCGCTGGGGATCAGGAGCCATGAACCGCCCACCGGCTCGCCGGCCACCATGACCGCGAGCCCGAGCAGGAACCCGAGCCCGCCCGCGATCCCCAGCGCGCCGCGCAGCAGCTGCGAGAGATCGGTGCTGCCCATGGCTCGTCCCGACGGCCCGGCCCGCTCAGCGCGCCTGCTCGTACCCGGACTGGCCCGCCTCGATGACCACGGCCGTGCCGTAGGCGACGATCTCGGTCATGGTCTGGCCCATCTCGGAGCTGTCGAAGCGCATGGTCAGGATGGCGTTCGCGCCCATCGCGGTCGCGTTGGCCACCATGCGGTCGATCGCATGCTTGCGGGCATCCTCGAGGAGCTCGGTGTACTCCTTGATCTCGCCCCCGACGATCGACCGGAGCCCGGCGGCCACGTTGCCCGCGAGGCCGCGGCTGCGGACCACCACGCCGAAGCACTGGCCCTTGGTCTCCGCCACGCGGTAGCCGGCCACGAAATTGGTGGTACTGATGATCATGGCGATCGTCTCCTCAGCGTTCGACGGCTGTGCGCGCGGCCCGGCGCGCCTCGTCTTCGGGACAGGGGCAGTTCGCGCGGAGCTGCTCGTAGGTGTAGTACCCGGTGTGGTGGCCGTCCGCCCACGTCGGCGCGAGGGCGTAGGTGCCCACGAGCTGCACGTCCACCAGGCGGGTCTGGTCGGGCGTCAGCGTCGGCGACGAGTCGAGCCAGCCCGGCATGCCGGCCTCGCCGCGGCAGTAGGCGCACGGGCACAGCCAGCGCAGGGTCACGGTGTCGTAGACGGTGTGATGGCCGTCAGCCCAGTCGATCTCGAGGCGGCCGCCCTCGCGATCGACATTGATGCGGGAGGGAGCGAGGTACTCGTCGCCCGACGTGTAGCTGGAGGGCATGGCGGGATTGTAGTCGCGCTCGTGCGTCGCGCCGATCCAGTTCACGCACGCGCCTGAGCAACAAGTCCGGGGGCCCCGGCCCTGCCGGTCGAGCCCCTGTCGGCGGTCGCCTCCTCCCGTCGGCGATACACTCGCACGAACGCTCCCCGCGCCCCCGGTCGCCGACCGGCTGCTCACTTCATGGGAAGGTTTCATGCCCAGACTGCCGCTGCCCTCCGATCTCCATGACCTCCGCGTGCCGACCGACGTCCGACTGTCGCCGGACGGACGATGGGTTGCGTTCACGGTCAAGGCCGCCGGCCCGGGCAAGGACGATTACCGCGAGGCCGTGTGGCTCGCGCCGGCCGACGGCTCCGCACCGGCCCGCCAGGTCACGCTGGGCTCCCGCCATGACACGTACCCGCGGTGGAGCCCCGACGGCAGCCGGCTGGCGTTCCTGTCGGATCGCGAGGCGGTGCTGGAGGCCGGTGGCGGCGGGTCCCGGCCCGGCCGTGTCGCCTTCGGGCGCCGCCACGGCGACGTGCCGGGGGCGGGCGAGGACGACCTCGAGGACTCCGCGACGCAGGTGTGGATCCTGCCCGTGGCAGGTGGCGAGGCGGCCGAGCTGACGCGGCTGCCGCACGGTGTGCGGGACCTGGCATGGAGCCCGGACGGGTCGCGGCTGTGCGTGCGGAGCACCTCGGAGACGACGACCGCAGCGGCGCGGCGCCGGCGCGAGCCCGGCGACCCCCCGGAGTCGGATTACCGCTTCATCGACCGGCTGCAGTACCAGTACAACGGCGCAGGCTTCACCCACGATCGCTTCGCCCACCTGTGGCTGGTCGACGCCACGTCGGGCGATGCCCGCCGGCTGACGTCCGGGGCGTACAACGACGGTGCCTTCGACTGGAGCCCGGACGGCCGGCGGATCGTGTTCGAGTCGCGGCGGCATCGCGACCACGACCTGGACTGGCAGATGGAACTGTTCCTGCTCGACGTGGAGACCGGGCGCATCGCGCGGCTCACCGGGCGCCGCGGGCGCCGCGACTTCTCGGCCCCCGCCTGGAGCCCGGACGGCCGCTGGATCGCCGCGGTCGGGCATCGCTACCAGGGCCGCGGTCCCGCGCGCCGGGACGTCTGGCGGTTCCCGGCCGCGCCTGAGCAGGAGGGCGTGGACCTCACGGGCGCGACCGACCTGATGGTGGGCGCCAGCATGGGCAGCGACCTGTTCGGCGGTGGCGGCCCGACCCTTCACTGGAGCCCGGACGGCCGCTGGATCAGCTTCTCTGCGCCGATCGAGGGCAGCTACGAGCTCTGGCGGGTGGAGTCGGAGGCTCCGAGGGGAGTATCCGCGGGTCGCGGCCGCGCGGCCGGCGCCTCCTCGGCGGGCGACGACGCGGCGGGCGGCGAGTCGGCGGGCGGCGACTCGGCGGCCCGGGTCGAGCGGCTGACGGCCGGCCGGCACTACATCTCGCGGACCCACCAGGTGGCGCTGGACGGCGGGGCCGTCCGCGTCGCGGCGACCGTGGGCGACCCGACCCACCCGTTCGAGGTGGTGGTGGCCGACATTCCCGCAGACCTGCCCGCCCCGCTCACGGCGGCGTCCCTGCGACGCGTCAGTGACCTGATGGCCACGCGCTGGGCGGACGTGTCGCTGGTGGAGCCCGCGACGCGCTGGCACGAGGTGGACGGCCGCCGGATCCAGGGCTGGTTCTACCCGGCGCCTGTGCGCGACGACGGCCGGCCCGCGCCGCTGGTCGTCGAGATCCACGGCGGGCCGGCGACCCTGTACGGGTACTCGCTGTTCTGGGAATGGCAGTGCCTGGCAGGGGCAGGGATGAGCGTATACGCGTGCAATCCGCGCGGCTCGGAGGGCTACGGGCAGGACTTCGTGCGGGGCAACTTCCGCGACTGGGGCGACGGCCCGATGGCCGACGTGATGGCCGGGGTCGACTCGCTGGTGGCCGACGGGCTGGTTGACCCCGACCGCCTCGGCGTGACCGGCGGCTCGTACGGCGGGTACCTGACCAGCTGGATCGTGGGGCACACCGACCGCTTCAAGGCCGCGCTCACCGCGCGTTCGGTCAACGACATGACCTCGCAGATGCTGTCGGGCGACATCGGTGGCCCCATGTTCGGCCTCGAGGAGTACGGCGTGAACCCGTGGGAGGATCACGAGCTGTACTGGCGTGACAGCCCCATCGCGTATGCCGACCGGGTGCGCACGCCGCTGCTGATCCAGCACGCGGAGAAGGACCTTCGCGTGCCGATCACGCAGGCCGAGGAGTTCTTCGCGGTCCTGCGCGCGTTCCGGCGCCCGGTGCGGCTCATGCGGGTCCCCGATGAGTCGCACGAGCTGACCCGGAGCGGGACGCCGTTCCGTCGAGTCGAGAACATCGTGCAGGTGGTGGGCTGGTTCCGCCACTTCCTGGTGCAGGGACGCCGGGGCCTGCCGCCGCTGCCGCGGGAGAAGCGCGTCCGTCCCTGACCGCCGGGCTCCGGCCGTGACGGCCGGGCCACAGCCTGACGCCGAGGCGCCAAGGGTAGGTCCGGGTGGCTACCCGCGCGGGTGGGTCGCTCACGACCATCGGCCCGGAACGCCGGGCCCTGCGCCCCTGTGGCCGCGGGCGGGATGACCGTAGCGTCGGCACCGTCAAGCGTCCCACTCGGAGCCACCCATGTCCCGGCTGCGTCCCACCCGCTCCCTGTTTCTGCGCACCTTCAGTGGCCTCGCCGTCGCGGCGCTCGCCACGGGCTGTGCCGGCACGGCCGCCGGTCCGGCATGGACCGAATCGGCTGCTGGTCACGCTATTCCCGGGCCGGTGACCGCCGTGTCGGCCGCGGCGGCCCGTTCGCCGGCCGTGCTCCGCGCCGTGGCGCGCCCGGCTTCGACCGGTACGGCCGCCACCACGTCGGCCGGCATCCAGGCCGCGTCCGTCTCCACCGGCGCCGCGTCCGCCGCCACCGGGGCCGTGCCCGCGAGCGGAGGCGCCGGCACCGCCGCCGCAGGCACCCCGCACGTGTACCTCACGATCGTGACGGGAGGCATGATCGGGAAAAAGGACTACCCCGCATACATCCCCTCGTCCTTCGTGCTGCCCGCCTACTCCACCGTGGTGGTGACCGTCACCGACTTCGACAGCGCCACGCCGCTCCCGGCGGCGCTGCAGGTCTACGCCCACGCCCAGGGGATCGTCGGCGACACCTTCACGGTCACGCCCATCGACCCGAAGACCCCGAACGCAACGGTCGGGCCGACCACCACCCGCACCTCCCTGGATCCGGCCGACGTGGCACACACGCTGACGGCT
Organism: Chloroflexota bacterium; assembly: GCA_027457005.1. Taxonomy (GTDB): domain Bacteria; phylum Chloroflexota; class Limnocylindria; order Limnocylindrales; family CSP1-4; genus JAJYNJ01. The sequence continues at coordinate 77 of DAIDTV010000138.1, read as the reverse complement.
CCGGGGCTCGGGCTGAACGTGCCGATCGCCGCGCTCTCCAGGGTGACGTTCACGATCCGCACCGGGGCGCCCGGCAC
>DAIDTV010000137.1 GCA_027457005.1 Chloroflexota bacterium | reverse complement strand
GCTCGTAGAAGGGACCGGGCTCGACCGCCTCGACCCCGGGCGACAGGATGCCGCCCGCCGCGCTCGACGCCTCCGCGCCGGGGATGCTGCGCTCGAGGACGAGCACGTCCTTGCCCGCCTGGGCGAGCCTCATCGCTACGGCGCACCCCTGGACTCCGGCCCCGATGACCACCACGTCGGCCAGCGTGCGAAGCAGCGCCATCACGAAGCGGTCCGGCTCGGAGGCGCCGCTGATCTCGGAACCTCCTCCGCGGGGGCCCGTTCCCAGCGCCACGATCCCGTCCAGGCTCTCCACGAAGTTGGCGACGACGGTTGGGCGGTCGGGCCGAAGCGACACCGCGAGTGGCCCGCCGTAGCGCCGGGCGAGGCGGGCCGGAGGCGTGCCCCCGCGGGCCTCTCCCGCCTGCCCGGGTGCCTCGACCAGGACCTCGAGGGCGGCGGCGTCGAGGTCGGATGCGTCCGCAGCGGAGCGTGGTCCGGCCGCGTCGCCGGAAGCGGCGGAACGCCGACCTCGCTGCTCGTCCTCCCGCATCGATCCTCCCGGTGGTCCGCCGGCATGTGAGCGACATGGTGCGCCTGCCGGACCGACATGATGCGCGATCGAGGCAGTAAGGCGCACACCACCCGCCGGGTGCGTGGACCGCGCTACCCTCTCGTCCGTGCAGTTCGAGTTCGCAACCGCCACCCGGATCCTCTACGGGCGCGGCGTGTTCGACCGGGCCGGCAGCATCGCCGCGGACCTCGGCAGGCGGGCGCTCGTGGTCACGGGCGCCTCTCCGGCGCGGGCGGAAGGACTGGTCCGCGCGCTGGATGCGGCCGGCGTGGCGCCTCACGGGCTGGCGGTCCCCGGCGAGCCGACGGTCGGCCTGGTCCGCGACGGGATCGAGCGCGCCCGGGAGGCCGGATGCGACCTGGTCGTCGGGTTCGGCGGCGGCAGCGCGATCGACACCGCGAAGGCCATCGCGGCCATGCTGGGCGAAGGCGGCGACCTGTTCGACCACCTCGAGGTGGTCGGGGCCGGACGCCCGCTCGGCCACCCGGCCCTTCCGTGGATCGCGATTCCCACCACCGCCGGCACGGGCAGCGAGGTGACGCGCAATGCCGTCCTGGCGTCACCGGAGCATCACATGAAGGTCAGCCTGCGCAGCCCGCTGATGCTCGCCCGGGTCGCGCTGGTCGATCCGGCGCTGACGGACTCGCTCCCGCCCGCGGTCACGGCCGGCTCGGGGCTCGACGCGCTGACCCAGCTGGTCGAGCCGTTCACCTCGTCGCGGGCAACCCCGATCACGGACGCGATCTGCCGCGACGGGATGCGCCTGGCCGCTCGCTCCCTGCTCCGCGCATACGAGGGCGGAGCCGGCGACGTGAGATCGGCCCGTGACGACATGTCGCTGGCCGCGCTGTTCGGCGGCCTGGCCCTGGCGAACGCGGGCCTCGGGGCGGCCCACGGGTTCGCGGCGCCCATCGGGGGTGCCTTCACGGCACCGCACGGGGCGATCTGCGGCCGCCTCCTGCCGGCCGTCGTCGCCGTTAACGTGCGCGCGCTGCGGCAGCGCGCGCCGGGGGCCGAGGCGCTCGGGCGGTACGACGAGATTGCCCGGATCGTGACCGGTCGCGCGGACGCCACCGCGTCCGACGCGGTGGCCTGGGTGGCCGGCCTGGTCGACGCGCTGGGAGTCCCGCGCCTGGCCTCCTACGGCATCACCCCGGCCGACGTTCCCGGCCTCGTGGAGCGCGCATCCGGCGCGAGCAGCATGCAGGCGAATCCGATCCGCCTGGCCGCCGAGGAGCTGACCGAGATCCTCGAGCGCTCCCTGTGAGGTGACGGGGCGCCCGGCACCCACGCGGCGCCCACTCCCGAGCATGACCGGCACGTCAGCCCGTGCGTCAGCCGGTCGGCCGCTCCCACCCCGCGGGAGCCCAGAGCCCGCCCGTCGACGCCATCCAGTCGGCGACCCGCTCGCACGCGCCGTCCACGTCGTCGTCGGACACGTCGAGCTCGAGCACCGGAAGCGTCGATTCCGCGGCGAGCCGGCGCAACAGGTCCTGCTCGGCCACGAACAGCGCCAGGTCGTCGTACTGCCGAGGTTTTCCGGAGACCGCCAGCCGTCTCTCGCGTGCCGCGGCGAACGTGTCGGGGTGGCGGGTGCACAGCACGACGTGGAACCCCATGGGGCGGATCCGGTCCTCGAGCCAGCCGAAGTCCGGGGCATGGCCCGTGGACTCCAGCTGCTGCGCGCGGGTGGACAGGTGGAAGCGATCCACGATCCACGAGTAGTGAGGGAGCAACTCGAAGAGTCGCGCCCACGTCGCGTACGTCTCCATCGCCCGAGGTTCCTCGTCGGGGTCGTAGTTGATGAGGCCGCGGCCCCAGGGAGTCGGGGAGAACCCGCACCACTCGGCCGAGATCAGCGGCGAGTGGTACCGGTAGCGACGCGGCCCCACGATCCGTTCGTGCTCGTTGAGCGCGAAGGCGATGTCCGTCTTGTGGGTGAGACGGGTGCCCTCGAGGATGATCTTGGGCGTCAGCTTGTCGCGGCTCATGTGCCCCGGTCTGCCGTTGGCCCGCGTCGCGTCCGGGTCAGCGGCGGAACGCGCCTGCAAGCAGGAGGGCGCCGACCACGATCAGCGCGACCGGCCAGAAGAGGGTGGTGTCGAAGTTCGGAAGGGTCTGGCCGATCAGGAACACGCCCCCGACCAGCACCAGGAGCACGCCGAAGATGAGCCCGGCCGTGCCGGGATCACCGCCCCAGCGCTGCTGCCGCCAGTAGGCGCGCTGAGCCCGGCGCTGGGCGCGCGCGTACGCCCGCACCGTGTGCCAGTCGGAGCCGATCGGCGGTGGCGGTCCCCACGGCCCCCACGCGCCGCCGGCCTGCTCGCCGCCGGCCTGCTCGCCGCCGGTCCCCTGGGTGCCCGGCTGCGCCGCCTCGGCCTGGTCCGCGGGCTGCGACGGTTGCGTGCCCTCGGGCTGAGCGCCGGATGCCGCCGTCCCGGCCGGTGAGCCCGGGCCCCACAGTGGCGCGCCCGTCCCGCCTGGCGCCCCCGGGCCCGGCTGCGGCGTCCAGGTGGCCCACGGCCCCGGTGCCCCGACCGGCGGCTCCTCCGGCACGACCATCGCCATCACGATGTAGACGACGAGCAGCGGGAAGATGCCGGTGAGGACGTCCAGCACCACCCACGCCAGCCTGACCAGCGACGGGTCGAGGTCGAAATGATCGGCCATGCCCCCGCACAGCCCTGAGAAGACCCGGTCGGTCGCGGACCGGTAAAGCCGATCGTTCATCTGCATCCCCCAGCCGGGTTCACGTTGACGGAGGCAAGGTTCGCGTCGAGCTGCAGGTCGATGTGGTTGGCTGCCCCGGCGAAGCCGTCGCTCGTCCAGGTGTCACCGCTCCACACCCCCGGCATGGCGAGGTTGGTGGACGAGAGCGCGCTCTTCGAGTGGATCTGCAGGCCGCTGCCCGGCGGCAGGCAGAGGTCGAGCGATCCCGCGTTCACGCTGATCGAGCCGGCCGTGCTCGAGGACGCCGGGAGCGAGACGTGGCCGGAGCCGGCGTTGACGCTGACACGGAGGTCGGACACCGTCGTGCTCGAAAGGTCGAGGTGAACGTCTGCCGCGTTGATCTCCGCGTCCAGGCTGGAGAGATGCGCGTTGGCCAGGTCGATCTGGCCGGAACCTGCGTTGACGCCGATGGTGAGGCCGACGGACGGGTCGGTCGGCAGGCTGACCTGCCAGCTGCGGTTGTGATCGCCGCTCACGTTCCAGAAGGCATCCGACCGGGACGGAGCGGAGAGGTCCAGCGACGCCGGGCCCTGGACGAGGACCGCGGCGCCGTCCTGTGGATCCTGCCCCTGGAAGGACCAGCCGTTACCCGGGTTGGTCGTGACGTTCAGCACGCCGCAGCTCATCTGGATCCGTGCCGTTCCGGTGCCCGAGAACGCCCCGCTGCCCTGGCTGGTCACCGCAGATCCCTGGACGTTCGGGTTGCCGCATCCCGAGATGCCGCTGAGGTTCGGGCCGGTCGCCAGGAGCCCGCCGAACAGCAGCCCGAAGGTCGCGGCGACCACCAGGCCGCCGGCGAACGCCGCAGGCGTGCGGCGCAGCAGGATGCCGATGCCGATGCCGACGATGATGAGCGGCCAGAGCTTCCACGCCTCGCCCGCGACGGCGTGGCTCACCGCGCCCTGCTGGACGAGCAGCGGAACCGCTCCCAGCGCGATGAAGAAGACGCCCCAGTTCAGGAGCCTGCGGTCGATCGCCACGAGGCGTGGTCCTCCCTTCGTTCCGGCCGCCTACCGGGACGGTGACGCGACGGGCGCGCGCCGGGTGCGACTGGCGCAGATTATGCGCTTCTGTTACACGGCGCCAGTCCCGTTCGGCACCCGGCAACACGCGACACGCGCCCATGCACGGCCGCGGGTTGCGCGTTCCTCGATCCGGGCGGATAGTCGCGGTGCCATGCGCGCACTCGTCGTCGAACGTCCGGCACCCGTCGCCGAGCATCCCCTCCGTGAGGTCCAGCTCCCCGATCCCGTGCCGGGACCCGGCGAGCTGCTGCTCCGGGTCGGAGCATGCGGGGTCTGTCGCACCGACCTGCAGATCGCCGAGGGCGACGTGGAGGCGCGGCGCCTGCCGATCATCCCGGGCCACCAGGTCGTCGGGGTGGTCGAGGGCCTCGGACGTGGCGTCGATGGGTGGCGCATCGGCGATCGGGCGGGCGTGGCGTGGCTGGGTGGCGCCTGCGGCCGTTGCGAATTCTGCAGGTCCGGCCGCGAGAACCTCTGCGAGCAGGCACGGTTCACCGGGTGGGACCGGGACGGCGGCTACGCCGGGCTCATGACGGCGCGCGCCGATTTCGCGCTGCGGCTGCCCGAGGCGTTCGGGGATCTCGACGCGGCGCCGCTCCTCTGCGGCGGCGTCATCGGGTACCGGGCACTCAAGGTCTCCGGGATCCAGCCGGGCGGGCGCCTGGGGCTCTACGGGTTCGGCGCGTCCGCCTCGCTCGCGATCCAGGTTGCGGTCCACTGGGGCTGCGAGGTCTACGTCTGCACC
>DAIDTV010000136.1 GCA_027457005.1 Chloroflexota bacterium | reverse complement strand
GTTCAACTGGCTCCGGCTCTGGTTCCTGGGACTCGTGCCCGAGGGGGTCGATGCCACGCTGGACCAGGTCCACCGTCCGCAGGCGTGGCTGCGCTTCCTCCGGGAGGTGCTGGCGGATCTGCTGGTCGTGCTGAGCGACGACGCCATCGTGGTGCTCGTGCTCGGTGACGTCGAGTCGGACGGCGGCCATCGACTCCCGCGCGAGATCGACCTGGCGTCCAGGGCGTGGGAGGAGGCGGCCCGGCCGGAGGGGTACCGGCTGGCCGGAATCGCCGTCGACGAGATCGCGGCGCACCGCAAGTCCACCAGGATCTGGGGCGACGAGGCGGGCCGGGCGATCCGGACCGATCGCCTGCTGGTGCTCGCGCCCACGGAGCTCGGGCGGCGCCGGGCGCTCGCGGGGGCGTCGCTCCCGATCGACTGGACCTGGCCTCCCCGGGCCCGGCCGAGGCTGATCGCCCGGGGCAGCCCGTGACCGCTCAGGGCAGCCGGTAGAGGCAGGTCTCGCCCGGGCCCCAGGACACGCAGAGCTCCCTCGTCCGCGCCGCCCACGCAGCCGGGTGGAGGGCCGCCCACTGGGGAGCCGGACCTGTCGTCAGCACCCACCGCACCCCCCGCGTCTCGTACAGGTCGCCCGGGTTCACGCTGGTCGCGGGCCGCGACACGATGGTGGTCGCGCGCGCCTGCATGGCGAGCACCGGGGCGAGGTCGCCCTGGATCACGGACCCGGCCGGCACGAGCGTGGCGATCCGTGCCTGGACCGCAGGCAGCGTCGAGGGCGTGGTGGTCGCCCAGCCCAGCTGCAGCACCACGCCGGGAGCGACGAGGGCGACCGCCAGCACGAGGCCGGCGGCCATCACGAGCGCCCGGCGCTCAGCGGCCCGGCGCGCCAGCAGCGCGAACCCCAGGCCGGCCAGCACGGCCAGCGGCGGCAGCAGCGGGACCAGGTACCGGTTCGGGCGGTACGGCACGACCAGCAGGACGCCCATCCCCACCACGAACCAGCCGGCGGACGCCGCGGCCAGGCGCCGCTGCTCCGCCGTCAGCTCGGCGTGCCGAACCAGGACCACGAGCAGACCGGCGGCGCCCGCGAGCAGCAGCGGCAGCGCCAGCGGAATCCCGCCGTCGCTCCGGCCGGCGTAGGAGGTGATCCGGCGGACGAGCGCGACGACGCTGTGCGGCAGCGGCTCCGGGGCCCAGATGCGCAGGTCGGTGGCCAGCGCGGCCGGGTTGGGGACGGCGAAGGCGATCGCCCACGCCAGCGCGGCCGCGACCAGGCCGAGCACGGCGCCCAGGACGGCCCGGCGGACTCCCCGATCGCGCCACCCGGCCACCGCGACGCCGCCGAGCAGGCCGGCGGCCGCGAACCCCGCGCTGGCCTTGGTGGCGATCGCCAGCGCCAGGGCAATCCCGGCGACGATGCCGGTCGCCAGCGACGGCCGCGCACGCACCAGGAGCGTGAGCGCCGCGATCAGCCAGAGCATGACCAGCGGCTCGAGGTAGGCCAGCCGGCCGTAGTAGAGCAGCAGCGCCGAGCCGGCGAGCGCGGCGGTGGCGAGCGACGCACCGGCGCCGCCGAGCTGCCGTCGCAGGCCGATGCCCAGCGTGCCCAGCGCGACCGCCCCGCAGGCGATCACGAGCAGGCGCGCCTGCACGATCCCGACCCCGACGGCCGCCATCCACGCGGCCTCCAGCGCGCTGAACGGGAAGTTCAGGATGTACATCCGCCAGTCGTCGGTCGCCCACGACCCGAACATGACCAGGTCGCGCGCGTTCACGACGTTCCAGCCCTCGTCGGTGTAGGGGCTGGTGCTGGCGGTCACGCCGCGGGCCGGATCGACGCCCACCGCGCTCACGAGCAGGACGAGGAAGGCGAGCGCGATCAGGAGCGGAACCGCGATGCCGGGCGAACGGAGGGGCCACGGGGCCGGCCCGAGGCGGAGACCGTGCGAACGGCTCGAAGAGCCGTCCGGCGAGCGGCGCGCGGGCGTGCCCTCGGCTACGAGCGGATCTCCCGCCTCGCCATCTCGCCCTCGATCTGGCGCTCGGCCTCCACGTACCGGTCGATCTGGTCGCGCAGCTGGTTGGCCTCCGGCGTGTAGAGATGCACCTGCTGCTGGAGGATGTAGCTGAGGCGCCGGCTCGTCATCCGGACGTGGTCCAGGTTCTTCATCAGCACGAGCGGATCCATCGAGGCGAGATCGTCGGGGTGGTACATCTGGCGCATCGGGGCCGAGTATAGGGGCGGGGCCACCACCATGCCGACCATGCCAGGACGCCCCGCCGGTGTCCCGGACGGGGCGTCCTTCCGCGGCGATGATCGCCGTGACGATGACAGTCGATGGCCGGCGCCTCGGGCTCCCGCCTCCTAACCGGCCGGCAGCGGCTCGGGTGCCGGGCGGCGCGCCGCTCCCAGCCGGGCGGCGGCTCGCCGTTCTGCCGCATGCGCGCACTCCGCCTGCACGATGGTGCTCACCAGCGCGGCGAGTGCGGGCAGATCCGGCAGCGTGAACCGGATCCCGTGGTCCGCCAGCTCGCCGTACCCCCAGCCGCGGTAGAGCCCCCGGGCGGCCACCGCGCTCATCTCGTCGTACAGCTGCGGCCAGGAGACCGGGTGGCGCGCGTAGCAGAAGCGCACGAAGTCCGCCGCCTCGGCGTTCGATCCCGCACTGCGGGACTCAGCAGGCTCCATCGATACAGACTCCCTCCACTCCCTGCACCGGACGCCTTGACACATGAGCGCGACCCAGCGCCCCGGACGGGTGCGGCCCAGCCCCCCAGCGATGTCCGCCCCGGGCCCGCGGGCCATCGGAGCCATCGAGGGGACATGCTAGGCGCGGCGGGCGGGCCGAGGAAGGGGTTCTGTCCACCGCGTTGTCCACCAACTTGTCCACATGCCGTCAGGCCCGTGGGTGGACCCCCAGGCCGGGCGCGTCGGCCAGCCGCCAGCGGCAGTCGTCGGCGAGCTCGAGCCCCTCGTACGGGTCGGCCGCCAGCAGCAGGCAGCCGTCCAGGTCGACCCAGTCGGCCAGTGAGGCGACCGCGGCGGATGCCGCGATGCCGACGCTGGTCTCCTCCATGCAGCCCAGGAAACGGCGGAAGCCCAGCTCCCGCGCCCGTTCCAGCATCCGCTTCGCCGGGCCCACGCCGCCGCATTTCGCCAGCTTCACGTTGACGCCCTGCACGACACCGACCAGCGCCTCCAGGTCGTCGTACACCACGCAGCTCTCGTCCGCGACGATCGGCAGGCTCGAGCGTTCCTGCAGCCAGCGGAGCTGGTCGAGCCGGTGGGCGGGGAACGGCTGCTCGATCAGCTCGACGCCCAGCCGCTGCAGCTGGGGCACCAGGCGGACCGCCTGCTCGGGCACCCAGCCGGTGTTGGCGTCCACCCGGATCGGACCTCCGTAGACCGCGCGCACCGCCTCCAGCGTCTCGAGGTAGGCCGGGCCGCCGACCTTGATCTTGAGCGCGGGGAACCGTGCGGCCCGGGCCGCCCGCCGGCCCACCACGTCGGGCGTGTCGATGCCGATCGTGAAGTCGGTGGGGGGGATGTCGGGCGACAGCCCCAGCAGCCGGTGCACGGGTACCCCCAGGCGTTTCGCCGCCAGGTCGTGCAGCGCGATGTCGACCGCGCACTTCGCCGCGCCGTGGTGGCGGATCGCCTCGTCCATGGCCGCGGAGGCCGCCTCGAGCGCGGTCCTGGTCTCGGCCAGGTCCGCTCCCAGCCGCTCCTCGAACGGGTCCACCGCCTCGAGCAGCAGCGGCGTCACGGCCGCGATGGTGTCGGGGCTCTCGCCGTAGTAGGTGTCCGGGAACCCCTCGCCCAGCCCGCTGCGGCCGGCCTCGCGATCCGCCGCCGACGACAGCTCCACGATCACGGTCACGGCGACATCGCCGCTCATGTCGCGGGCGATGCGGAACGGGTCGTGAAACGGGATCCGGAGCGTGTCGGTCGCGACGCGCAGGCTGCTCATGCGATGACCTCCGATCGATCGACCCAGGGAAGCGCCTCCACGCGCTCGCGGAGGCCGCCGAACAGCGCCGCGCCTCCGAAGCGGAACGGATCGTCGCAGGGCAGCCCGGTCTCGGACGCCGTCCGCTCGATCTCCCGCCGCGCGGCGTCCTCGTCCAGCAGCGAGGTGTTGAGCGCCAGGGCCGCCACCCGACTGGGCGCCACGAGCGCCGCGATCTCCTCGTGGATTCGGATCAGCTCGGGCAGCGGGTGCAGCGGGAACGAGCGTTCGGGAAGGTGGTCGAAGTCGTGCTCGGCCAGCCCCGGCTTGTGGACGAGCACCATGGCGTGCGGGGTGAAGCCATGGATCAGCCCGAGCGTGACCGAGCTGTACGCGGGGTGATCCAGCGAGCCCTGGCCCTCGACGAAGACCCAGTCGCCCCGGGCCTCGCCCTCCTCGCTCATCCACTCGCAGGTGCCCTGCACGAAGTCGCTCACCACGCGGTCGATCGCGACGCCCCAGCCCTCGATCATGATGCCGGTCTGGCCGGTGGCGACGAACGAGGTGGACAGCCCGGCGTCCAGCGCCGCGCGGCGCAGCTCCAGCGCCACGCTCATCTTGCCGATGGCGCAGTCGGTCCCGACGGTCAGGATCACCCGCGATCCCGGGCGGTGGAGCCGCCCCAGCGACGTCTCCATGCGCTCGGGCGGCTTCCGGTAGTCCACCAGCTCCACCCCTGCCAGCGCCGCGGCGGAGGCGAACTCCGGGTCGTCGGAGATGAAGGTGTGGAGGCCGGAGAGCACGTCCAGCCCGGCGTGGATCGCCCGCAGGATGATCGACCGCCAGGAGGGCGGGAGGCGCCCGCCGGTCGGCGCGATCCCGATCAGGAGGGCGGTGGGCAGCCGGTCAAGGACCTCCTCCAGGGTCGCGACCACGGGCACGTCGAAGGCGGGGCCAAGCAGGTCGCTGGCGTTGCGACCGGCCCGGGTCGAGTCGATGATCGCGAGGACCGGATCCGGCCCGTACCGGATGACACCCAGGGCGGTCTTGGCGGCGTGGGGCCGGAACTCGCCCTAGGCGAGGACGACGAGCCGGCGCGGG
>DAIDTV010000135.1 GCA_027457005.1 Chloroflexota bacterium | reverse complement strand
ACGAGGCGCTGCGCGCGGCCTTCGCCACGCTGGACGCGGCCCAGGCGTCGGGGCACGGCGACATGGATCCGGAGACGTTCCGCCGGTCGGCCCACGCGGTGGCGGACCTGATGGCCGACTACCTGGAGCACGTCGAGCGCTTCCCGGTCCTGCCGGACGTCGAGCCCGGCGAGCTGCGCGGACGCTTCCCCGCCGATCCTCCCGAGCGGCCGGAACCGCTGGGTGACGTGCTGGCCGATTACCGGGCGCTGATCGAGCCGAACGTCACGCACTGGCAGCACCCCGCCTTCTTCGCCTACTTCGCCAGCAGCGGGTCGGCGCCCGGCATCCTCGGCGAGATGCTGATGGCAACGCTCGTGGGCAACGCCATGCTCTGGCGGACCTCGCCGGTCGCGACCGAGCTCGAGGAGGTCACCATCGGGTGGCTCCGCCGGGGACTCGGGCTGCCAGACACCTTCGACGGCTTCTTCACCGATACGGCCTCGACCAGCAGTCTCATCGGGCTGGCCGGTGCGCGCCAGGCTGTGGCCGGCACCGACGCCTCGGCCGACGGGCTGGCGGGCCACCCTGCCCTGCGCATCTACGCCTCGACGGAGGCGCACAGCTCGATCGAGAAGGCGGCCATGACGCTCGGCATCGGGCGGGCCGGCACGCGCCGAATCGCGGTCGACGCCGCGTATCGCATGGACCCCGCGGAACTGGAGGCGGCCATCCGTGAGGACCGCGCCGCGGGGCACGTCCCCTGCGCGGTCGTGGCGACCATCGGCACCACGGGCCCCACGTCGATCGACCCTACACCGGCCATCGCGGAGATCGCCGAGCGCGAAGGGCTGTGGCTGCACGTCGACGCCGCCTACGCCGGCGCGACGGCGCTGCTCCCCGAACGGCGCGCGCCGTTCGCCGGCTGGGATCGGGCGGACTCGATCGTGGTGAACCCGCACAAGTGGCTCTTCACCCCGCTGGACGCGTCGCTGTTCCTGACCCGCCGCCCGGAGGTCGTGCGGGCCGCGTTCAGCCTGGTGCCGGAGTACCTGCGGACGCTCGACCACGAACGCCCGGTGCACGACTTCAACGAGTACACCCCGCAGCTCGGCCGCCGCTTCCGGGCCCTGAAGATGTGGATGCTGCTCCGCTACTTCGGGCTGGAGGGGATGCGAACCCGGCTGCGCGAGCACCTCGAGCTGGCACAGCAGTTCTCCCGCTGGGTCGACGACGAGCCGGATGCCGAGCGCCTGGCGCCGGTCCCGTTCTCCACCGTGTGCTTCCGCTGGCGGCCGCGGCGGTTCGTGGGCCACGAGGACGAGCCCGGCGTGCGCGCCGCGCTCGACCGGCTGAACACGGCGCTGCTCGAGGCGGTGAACCGCGAGGGGCTGGTGTTCCTCTCCCACACCCGCCTGCTCGACCGGATGACGCTGCGGCTGGCGATCGGCAGCGTCCGCACCGAGGGGCGCCACGTGGCGCTTGCCTGGGAGCGGATCCGGGAGCACGCCGCGCGGCTCGACCGGGAGGAAGCGGCGCCGTTCGCGGTCCCGCAATAGACTCGGCGCGTGGACCAGGCCCCGACTGCATTACGGCGCGACCTTCCCGGCTCCGGCATCCGGCTGTCGGCCCTGCAATGGGCGCCTGACGCGGGCGCCGAGCCGCCGCCCATCCTGTTGCACCATGGCCTGGCGTCGTCGGCGGGGTTCTGGGGGCCGGTGGCCTCCCGGCTGGCGACCGGCGTCCCCTCGGGGGCGTGCCGCGACGTGGTGGCGCTGGACGCGCGCGGCCACGGCGAGAGCGATCGGCCTGACGACGGCTTCGACTTTGCGACGATCGCCGCGGACCTGCACGGCGCGCTCGTCGCCCTCGGGTGGGACGGGATCGCCGGGCCGCGGCCGCTGCTGGTGGGGCACTCCTGGGGTGGCAACGTCGTCCTCGAGTACGCCGCCCTCCATCCGGACGTCCCGGCCGGCATCGTGCTGGTCGACGGCGGGTTCATCGAGCTGCAGGCGCACATGTCGTGGGAGGAGACGGAACAGGAGCTGGCACCGCCCAGGCTCACCCCCATGACCTGGCGCGAGTTCTCGGAGCGAGCCGCGGGCTGGTGGAGCGCGACGGGCTGGGACGCGGCGATCGAGGCGGCCGTTCGCCACAACTTCGAGGAGCTGGCCGACGGGACCATCCGCTCGCGTCTCTCCAGGGAACGGCACATGCGGATCCTGCGGGCCATGTGGGAGCAGCGGCCGAGCGAGCTGTACGAGCGGGTCCGCTGCCCCGTCCTGCTGCTGCCGGCCCGCCGGGCGAACGTCGAGGGCCGCGAGCAGCGCTTCATCGAGCGGAAGGAGCGCACCGTGGAGCGCGCGCAGGCGATCCTGCGGCACGCCGGCACGGAGGTCGTCGTGGAGTGGTTCGAGGATTCGATCCACGACGTGCCGCTCCAGCATCCGGCGCGGCTGGCGGCCCGCCTGCAGGCGTTCGCGGCCGGACTCCCGGTGCCCGGGAGGCGCGCCGGCTGACCGCGGGCCCCGCTCCCGGGTTCGAATGGGAACGGCCTGGGCCCTCGGACCGACGAATCTCGTCGTGTGACAGTCTCGCCGCAACGGATGGCGCGGGCTTCGGCGGGTAAGACCTCCGCCGCCTGAGCTACACTGCGCTTCCCGGAACAGGGTGGCCGCCGGGCTGGACCCGCGGCCCCGAGCGCGAGGAGCGAAGCGAGCCATGGCCATCGTCACCGTCACCGACCGCAGGATGCTGATCGACGGCGAGTGGGTCGAGTCGTCGGGCGGAGAGTGGATCGAGGTCCGCAACCCTGCGACGGGCGGGCTTGCGGGTCGCGTCCCCGCGGGCACCACCGCGGACGTGGATCGTGCCGTCGCCGCGGCACGCCGCTCGTTCCGCGACGGCCGCTGGCGCGGCATGTACGGTCCCGAGCGCGTCGCGGTCCTCAATCGCCTCGCGGACCTGATCGACGCGCACGCCGCGGAGCTGGGCGCGGTCGAGACTGCCCAGACGGGTACCGCCATCAAGCTGCGCCGCGACTCGGACATCCCGTTCGCGGCCGACAACCTGCGCTTCTTCGCGGGCGCGATCCGGCACCTGGAGGGGCGGGCGGCCGCGGAATACAGCGGCAGCCACACGAGCATGATCCGCCGCGAGCCGATCGGGGTGGTGGGCCAGGTCGCGCCGTGGAACTACCCGCTGATGATGGCCATCTGGAAGATCGGCCCCGCTCTCGCCGCCGGCAACAGCGTGGTGCTGAAGCCCGCCAGCGCCACGCCGCTCACCACGCTGATGCTCGGTGAGCTGGCCGGGGAAGCCGGCCTCCCCGCCGGCGTCCTCAACATCGTCACCGGCCGGGGCGATCTGGTGGGTGCGGCGATCGCGGCGCACCCGGACGTCGACATGGTCTCGCTCACGGGGGACACCGAGACCGGCAGGAAGATCCAGGCGGCCGCCGCCGGCAGCCTGAAGCGCCTGCACCTGGAGCTGGGTGGCAAGGCGCCGTTCATCGTGTACGACGACGCCGACCTGGAGGCCGCCGCCCGCGGGGCCGTCGTCGGCGGGCTGCAGAACGCGGGGCAGGACTGCACCGCGGCCACGAGGATCTACGTGCAGCGCGCCGTGTACGACCGCTTCCTCGAGCTGCTGGTCGGCCACCTGCGCACGGTGCGTGTCGGCGATCCGCTGGACGAGCACACCGACATGGGGAGCCTCATCAGCGAGCAGCAGCTCCAGCGGGTCCAGGGGTTCGTGGACCGCGCGCGGGCTGGTGGCGCCCGCGTGCTCGTCGGCGGTGGGCGTGCCGTCGTCCCCGGGCTGGCGGGTGCGTTCTTCGAGCCGACCGTGGTCGACCACGTCGAGCAGGACTCCGAGATCGTCCAGCAGGAGATCTTCGGCCCGGTCCTCACGGTGCTCCCGTTCGACACGGAGGAGGAGGTCCTGGCCAAGGCGAACGACGTGCGGTACGGGCTGGCGAGTTCGGTCTGGACCCGCGACGTCTTCCGCGCCATGCGCGCAGTGAAGGCGCTGGAGTTCGGCGGCGTCTGGGTCAACGACCACCTGCCGCTCACGAGCGAGATGCCGCACGGCGGCTTCAAGCAGTCCGGCTTCGGCAAGGACATGTCGGCGTACTCGTTCGAGGAGTACACCAACGTCAAGCACGTGATGATCGAGCTCACCGGCGAGGCCGAGAAGAGCTGGCACTGGACCATCTGGGGCGACCCGAAGTAGCGGGCCGGACGACGCGGCATAATCAGCACCAGCGCGTCCGCGCCGGCAGCGGTGAGCCGCCGGCAGAACGCGCCAGCTCCCGGCGCGCTCCCAGCAGGAGGACCCGCGAATCGTGCCGCCGCTCTCGCAGCTCCAGCGCGTGCCCCTGGTCTACCAGGAGCGACTCGATCGCCAGGGCATCTTCACCACGGGCCTGCTGCTCGAGGTCTCCGAGACCTCCACGCGTCGCCAGTACCTGGCCGACCAGCTGGGCGCCACGACAAACGACGTCAACGACTGGCGAGACGAGGCCATGCTCCTCAACCTCGCCCGGTTCGGGCCGCTCGAGCAGGCGGTCTTCACGCAGGCCGGGATCACGGGGATCGCGCAGGTGCTGGCGCTCCCGCTCGATGAGCTGCGGGCGCGCCTGACGCGTGCGGCACGCGTCCTGGGCGTGGATCCACCGGATGAGCTGACGGTCGAGGGCTGGTGGGAACAGGCGCAGACGCTCGAGGAGGAGTAGACGTGCCGGGCCCGCGCACCGGCATGGGGGCCCGGGTGGTCATCGGCGTGGGGGTCGCGCTCTCCATCCTCGGCCTCGCGGTCGTGGCCCTGCTCGATCCGGTCTACATCCACGCGGCGCTGGACGGCGCCGGCAGTGCCGGGATCCTGGGCATGACCACCTCGGCCACGCACGCCATGTCGGACCGGACCATGGCGGAGCTGGTCTTCGGTCCGGCCACGTTCGCGTTCCCGGTCACGCCCGGCGGGCCGCGCTTCTACGACGCGGCCGAGGCCGCGCACCTCCGGGATGCCTCGAACCTGCTGCACTGGTTTCTGGCCCTGGTCGGGGCGGGGGCCGT
>DAIDTV010000134.1 GCA_027457005.1 Chloroflexota bacterium | reverse complement strand
CTCCAGGGCCGCGGCCGCCGCGCACGGCCCGAAGGTCGCGATCCCGGCGGCGCGCAGCCGGTCGGTCAGCCCGGCCACCAGCGGCGCCTCGGGGCCGACGACCACCAGGTCCACGTCCTCGCGCAGCGCCAGCGCCAGGATCGCGGCGTGGTCGTGCGCCTGTGCCTCGGCGTGCACCTCGGCCACGTCGGCGTGTCCGGCGTTCCCCGGCGCTTCGATGACGCGCTCAACCCCGGGGTCCTGTCGCAGCCGCCAGCTGAGGGCGTGTTCGCGGGCCCCTCCGCCCACCACCAGGATGGTGCGAGGGCGGAGCAGGTCGCCCCCGGTGGGAGTCCCGCTCATCCGGCGAGCGTCCCGCGACGCGGCCGCTCGCGGCGGAAGATGGTCGCCGTCCGATCCGCCCCCACGCTGACGATCGAGATCGGGACGCCCGCGAGCTCCTCCAGCGCGTCGACATATCGCCGGGCGGCAGCGGGCAGATCCCCCGCCCGGCGCACCGCGCCCAGGTCCTCCTCCCAGCCGTCGAACGTCTCGTACACCGGCTCCGCCCGGGCGAGGAGATCGCCGGAGGCGGGCAGGTCCGCGACGACGTTCCCGTCGATCCGGTACGCGACGCAGAGGCGGACCTGCGGGAGCCCCGAGAGGATGTCGAGCTTGTTGAGCATGATGCTGGTGGCGCTGTTGACCGCCACGACCCGCCGCAGCGGCACGGCGTCGAACCAGCCGCAGCGCCTGCGCCGGCCGGTGGTGGTGCCGAACTCGTGCCCCTTCTCCAGCAGGTGCCGGCCCGTCTCGTCGGCCAGCTCGGTGGGGAACGGCCCGGACCCGACCCGCGTCGAGTACGCCTTCATGACCCCGATGACCTCGTCGACCTGCAGCGGGCCGACACCACCGCCGGTGCACGCTCCGCCCGCGACCGGGTTCGAGCTGGTGACGTAAGGGTATGTGCCGTGATCCAGGTCGAGCAGCGTGCCCTGGGCGCCCTCCAGCAGCACGTGCCGCCCCTGCGCGAGTGCCGCCTGCACCAGGCCGGTCGTGTCGACGATGTGCGGGCGGAGGCGCTCGCCCCAGTCGGTCGCCCGGTCGACCAGCTCGCCCAGGTCGAACGGGTCCAGGCCGTGTGTCTGCACCAGCACCGCGTTCTTCTCGGGGAGGACGCGTTCGAGCTTGGACCGGAGCACGCGGGGATCCAGCAGGTCCGCCATCCGCAGCCCCACGCGCCAGGCGCGATCGGCATAGGCGGGACCGATCCCGCGATGCGTGGTCCCGATCTCGTCACCCGCCAGCCGCGCCTCCATCGCCCCGTCCAGCGCGACGTGGTACGGCATGATCACGTGCGCCGCCTCGCTCACCCGGACCTTGCTCGTCGCCACCCCGCGCGATTCGAGCATCGCCATCTCGTCGAGGAGCGTCTGCGGGTTCACCACCACGCCGTTCCCGATGACGGGCGTGATGTGCGGGTAGAGGACGCCGCTGGGGACCAGGTGGAGCTTGAAGACGGACTCGCCCAGCACGATGGTGTGGCCCGCGTTGTCCCCGCCCTGGTACCGCACCACCACGGCGACCGATTCGGCGAGCAGGTCGGTGGTCTTGCCCTTCCCCTCGTCGCCCCACTGGAGGCCGACCACGATCGTCGCCGGCATGTCACGCCCCCCGAAAAAGGAGAAGGCCCCGGGCCGTCACGGCCGGGACCTGGATAGACTCCGCCTCTCGTCGTCCGCCGTCGTGTTGGCGGACCGCCGGACCGAGGGTACGGACCGGCCTCACGGGACCGACCCCGTCCCTTCCTCGAGCAACGACTCCTCCATCGCTGGCGGGCTGGGCCCGCGGCTCGGGTGAGCCCGGAGTATACCAGCCGGCCGGAACCGCGGGCCGACCGGGGCCCGCTGCCGGCCGGCGCGGACTGACGGCCGGCACGGGCGTCCACGTGATCGTCTCCCTCGGTGTCATGGATCCGAGGGTGACAAAGTCGCTGTCCCCTTAGCCCGGACAGAATCGCTGGCCGTTCACAACGCCGGCTCCGTGCGCTTGACCGGTCGCCGCTCGCACCCCTACACTCCGCGGCAATTGAAGACTCTTATCAAGAGTGGCGGAGGGACCGGCCCTGTGAAGCCCGACAACCTGCCGCCGGCGAGCGTATCGCCGGAGGTAAGGTGCCAAATCCGGGCAGGACCTCCTGCGAGATAAGGGACGACGTCGACCCTTCCCATCGCCAGGGGGAAGGGTCGGATGATTCTGGGGGCATCCGGGGCGGTACCTTCGCGGAACGGAGGTTCACGTGCCCCGCGTCACCGGATTGCGCTGCCGAAACTGCGGCGTCGGCGTCCCCACCGGTCCCTCGTACGTGTGCGCGGCCTGTTTCGGCCCCCTCGAGGTGACCTACGACGAGACCGCGATCGCCGCGACGCTGAGTCGGGCCGCGATCGAGGCAAGGCCGCAGGGCATCTGGCGGTACCTCGAGCTGCTGCCGGTCGAGCAGCCCCCGGCCCGCTCGCTGCCGGTCGGCTCGACCCCGCTCGAGCGTGCGGACCGCCTGGGGCGTGAGCTGGGCGTCGAGCGGCTCTGGCTGAAGAACGACTCCCTGAACCCGACGCTCTCGTTCAAGGACCGGGTGGTGGCCGTGGCCACCGCCCGGGCGATCGAGTTCGGCTTCGACACGCTCGCGTGCGCCTCCACCGGCAACCTGGCCGGTGCCGTCGCCGCGGCGGCCGCGGCGGCCGGGCTCCGGGCCTACGTGTTCGTCCCGGCCGACATCGAGACCGCCAAGGTGCGCCAGGCGCTCGCGTACGGTGCGACCCTGGTCCCCGTCGCCGGCACGTACGACCAGATCAACCGGCTCTCGCTGGAGATCGCGGACGAGCATGGCTGGGCATTCGTGAACGTGAACCTGCGCCCTTACTACTCGGAGGGGTCCAAGACGCTGGCGTACGAGGTCGCCGAGCAGCTCGGGTGGCGCCTGCCCGACGTGCTGGTGGCGCCGATCGCCTCGGGGTCGCTCTACACGAAGGTCGCGAGGGGCTTCGCCGAGCTGGTGCGGTACGGCCTCTTGGAGCCGAAGGACGTGCGGTTCGTGGGTGCGCAACCGGCCGGGTGCGCACCCGTCGCGAATGCGTTCGCGGCCGGCGTCGAGCAGCCGGTCCCCGTTCGCGAGCCCAGGACCATCGTGAAGAGTCTCGCGATCGGTGATCCGGCCGACGGTCCGTTCGCCCTCAGGCAGGCGTGGGCGACCGGAGGATCGATCGAGTCGGTGCCGGACGAGGAGACGTCGGCCGCGATGCGCCGGATCGCCACTCTCGAGGGGATCTTCACCGAGACCGCGGGCGGCTGCACCGTGGGGGCCATGGAGCGGGCCAGGGTGCGCGGCGTGATCCGCCCCGGCGACGAAGTCGTGGCGCTCCTCACGGGCAACGGGATGAAGACGCCGGAGGCGATGGCCGACCCGGCCAGCGACGCGCTCTTCGATGGCGACGGGATCCGCGCAGAGGTTCGCATCCCGGCGACGTACGACGCGTTCGAGCGCTGGTTCGAGGGCCGGGAGGACGCGCCCGCGGCGTGATCGCGGCCGGCCGCGCGGGATCGGTGGCTGCCGGCGGCAGGGTCCGATGCGGCTGCCCACGCGGATCGCGGCTGTCGGCGGCCGGGGCGCAATGCGGCTGCCCGCGCCGGCCGAATCTAGTCGGCGAGCTGCGCCGCGAGCGCCTCGGGCTCGGTCACGGGCTGGCGACACGAGAAATCCCGGCACACGAACGCGGTCGCGCGCCCCCGAAGCGCAAACCGGCTCTGGAGCAGCTCCACGCGGCTCTGCCCCGGGTCGCTGGTCATGGCCACCACGCGGCGCGGATGCAGGCCACGGGTCGCCACGCGCACCAGGGTACGAGCTCCCGGATCATCGCCGCCGCCGATGATCGCCACCTCGTCGATCGGGGCGCTCGCCAGGTCGATCGCCTGCAGCCACGCCGCGAACCCGGTGGGATAGCGGGCGGCCAGCGGTGCGACAGGGGGAAGAGCCGTCTCTGCGGCGGCCCGGTAGCGCTCCTCCCCAGTGAGGGCGGCCAGCCGCAGGAGCACGGACGCGGCCACCGCACCACCGGACGGGACGGCCCCGTCCTCCACCTGGCGCGGCCGCGCGATCAGCGCCTCGTGATCGTCGGCGGTGTCCCAGAATCCGCCCGCCGGATCGGCGAAGTGCGCGAGGATGACCTCGGCGAGTTCCCGGGCGGCCACGAACCAGCGCTCGTCGAAGGTGGCTGCGTACAGCGTGAGCAGGCCATCAGCAACGAACGCATGGTCCTCCAGATATCCCTGCAGCACGGCGCGGCCGTCCTTCCAGGAACGCCGAAGCCGCCCGTCGGCGCCGCGGAGCAGCCGGAGCGCGGCGTCCGCCGCCCGCGTTGCGGTGGCGAGGTCCTCCGGGCGGCCCAGCACCCGGGCGGCGTCTGCGAAGGCCGCGATGGCAAGCCCGTTCCAGGACGCCAGCGCCTTGCCGTCACGCGCCGGCTGGGGCCGCTCGGAGCGGAGCCTCAGCAGCCGGCCACGAGCCTCCTCGAGCCGCTCGGCAACCTGCTCCGGTCCCAGGCCATGCTGGGCTGCCAGCGCGGCGTCATCGAGGGCCCGGTACAGCACGTTGCGGCCCTCCCAGTTGCCGGCCGCAGTCGCGCCGAACGCGCGGGACACGAGCCCGGCGTCGGTTCCGAACTGGCTCATCTCCGAGAGCGTCCAGGTGTAGGTCGCACCCTCGATGCCCCCGGTGTCGGCATCCTGGCTCGCCGCGAAGGGCCCGTCCGGCGTGGCCATCTCGCGGCGCATGTAGTCGAGCGTCCGTCCGGCGATGCGGCCGTGGCGGGGATCGCCGGTCAGCTGGAAGGCGTGGACGTAGGCGCGCGCCAGTTGCGCGTTGTCGTACAGCATCTTCTCGAAGTGCGGCACCAGCCAGCGCGCGTCGGTGCTGTAGCGGTGGAAGCCCCCGCCCACCTGGTCGTGGATCCCGCCGGCCGCCATCGCGTCGAGGGCACGCTCCGCGATGGCGAGCGCCTCGTCGTCGTGTCGCGTGGCGGCACGGGCCAGCAG